>CAZGVR010000334.1:0-3954 GCA_964528945.1 uncultured Myxococcales bacterium | reverse complement strand
ATCCGCTCCATTGCCGCGGAGCGGAAGCGAAATGTGGCCTGGGCGGAGAGCACGACGGCCAGGATGAGCTTGCGGTCACCCATGGCACCTCCTGAAAGGATGCGGATCGTCGACCTCTGGCACCGGATCCCAGCCGCCATCGCACAGCGGCTGGCACCGCAGGATCCTGTAGGCAGTCAGCATGAGCGCCTTCCAGAACCCGAAGCGGCGAAAGCACCCCTCGCCGAACCTGGAGCACGTCGGCTCGAACCTGCAGAACCTTCCGACAAGGGGCGACAGCGTGTACCGGTAGACCAGGATGAGGACCACGGGTATCCAGTTGTACCAGTGACTCACCCCGGACGCGGTTCCTTCCGCCCGGTCCTGCCCTTGCCCTGCCCGGTCAGGCATCCCAGGATCTCCTTCTCCATGTCCTCGTACCCGAGATCCACGGCTCCGGGCAAGGCCACGATCACGAGATCCGATGCCTCGGGCATCAGGGAGCGGTTCAGCCTGAAGATCTCCCTGAGCCGCCTCTTGACCCGGTTCCTCTCCACGGCTGACCCCACCCTCCGCCCGACCACCAGCCCGAGGCGCGTGCCGCCCTCCGGCCCATCCGACCTGCAGACCACGAAGTGCGGGGTCCTCGCACGGACGCCCGTGCGCCGGTTGCGGCTGAAATCGCTCGACCTTCTCAAGTGAAGGCATCGGGGCAGCTTCCGGTAGACATCGGGGGGGGTCATGCCCGGACCGGGCTTGATCACTTCTCGTAGGTGGTAACGGTGAGGCGCCGGCGTCCCTTGCGCCTGCGCCGGTTCAGGACCTCGCTGCCCTGGTGCGTCTTCATCCGTGCCCTGAAACCGTGCGTGCGCCTCCGGCTCTTGTTGTGAGGCTGGAAAGTCCGTTTCATCTAGAACCTCCTGGCGAACGAGGGTACGCCGCGTGAGGGGGAGATCGTTCGCTCGGCGAACGCGGAAAATAAGCATTCCCTGGGGATCAAGTCAAGTCCCATTCGTCCGCTTCACAAAGCCGCCAGGGTGGTTTAATATCCCGTCTTCCGCACCGAAGGGAGATCGCCATGAGGGACGAGGAGAGCGCAAAGAGGCTGGCACGGGCCATCGCCTCGGACATCTCCATCTACAACGAGGCCGCGATCGTGAAGGGCATCGAGCAGGACGACCTCTTCGACTCGATGTCGGATCAGATCGAGGAGGGCCGGACCCACTACAACGAGAAGGTCCCGCCCGAGATCCAGGCGAAGAACTACTTCAACCGGGCCCTGGTGGACATCCTCCTCAAGAACAAGGCCCACGTGAAGTCCAGGATCTGGTAGCAGGGCCGAGGCAGCCTTGACTGGACGGGTACCCGCTGCTAGCCTGTGAAGATCGTTGTGTTTCCCACGGCCGCTGGAGGCGTGCCATGAAGCCTGCTCGCTGGTTGATCCTCTGCCCGGTAGCATGCGTGATGCTCGCATGGCCGTCCCCTGCCTCGGCCAACCCCATGGACGTCACCCTGAGCAGGTTCGTGACCGAGCCCTGCGGTGACCTTGGGCTCCCGAACTGCGAGGACGTGGTGGACACGGAGGGCTTCCGCAACATCAGCCGCGACCTTGGCTTCGCCATGGCGCCGGTCCTGCTTGTTTCGGTCGAGGCTCCGGGGTACTCCGGGTTCTACACCGGGCTCGAGGGGCAGGTCACGATCATAGACAAGGACGCGGACTACTGGATCAAGGGCACCGAGGAGCAGAAGCCGGCGGGCGCCCTCTTCCTCTCGGCCATCCACGCGCGCAAGGGGCTGCCCGGATCGCTCGAGCTCGGCTCGACTCTCGGGTACATGGCGCAGACCGAGCAGGTGGTCCTGGGCGTGGACATCCGGTTCTCGCCCTTCCAGGGGTGGCGCAAGGGAGTGGGCGGCGCGTTCCCCGACATCTCGATCCGGGGATCGGTCACGAACCTGATGGGCGAGGACGAGCTCAACCTGACCGTGGTCGGGGTGGACGCGTCCCTCTCGTACGCCATCACGATCATGCAGCAGGCCACGCTCACCCCCTACTTCGCGTACCAGTTCCTCTGGATCATCGCGGACGCCGAGGTCGTGGACGCCACCCCCGGACGGAACTTCACGCAGGAGTGCGGGAACCCGCTCGGCGACTGCACGGGCGGCGATCCCACGGACTCCCACAACCTCATCGACTTCGAGCGGACGTACATACACATGAACCGCCTGACGCTCGGCGTGCGGTTCGTCTACGAGTACCTGACGATCTCCGCGCAGTACGGCATCGGCATCCCCGCGAACAAGCACGACAAGGACAACGACGCGCCGATCATGCACCAGATCACCTTCGGCGTCGGCGCCGACTACTAGCCCCCGCGAAGTGGACTGGATTCGCTACTGCGAGGACCGCAACCTCCTCGACGACGGCAACCAGGTCGATCTGCTCGAGGACGGTCGCCAGACCTTCGAGACCATGCTCGCCTCCATCGAGCGCGCCCGGCGGTTCGTCAGCCTCGCCACCTTCATCTTCGCGGCAGACAGGACCGGGCAGAGGTTCCTCGACGCGCTCGCGTCCGCCGCACGCAGGGGGCTCGAGGTCAGGGTCATCGTGGACGGCGTGGGCAGCCTGGACACGCCGAGGTCCTTCTTCCGCCCGCTCACGGAGGCCGGCGGCGAGGTCCTGGTCTACCACGCCGTGGACCCGTGGCGGCTCAAGCTCGCGATCTGGCACCGCATGCACAGGAAGAACCTCGTGGTGGACGGCACGGTGGGCTTCTGCGGCGGCCTCAACCTCCACGACGAGTGCCTCGCCCTGGAGGTCGGCGGCGGCGGGTGGCACGACCTGCACGCCAGGATCGAGGGGCCGGCGGTCAGGGGGCTGCACAGGTCGTGCCTGAGCACGTGGGTCCGGATGCGCGGATCCCCAAAACCGAGCACGGACCTGCTCCCCCAGCCCGAGCGCGCCGGCATGTACCCCGTTGCCGTGGTCTCCGCCGGGGGAAAGCACAAGGGACGGCGAAGGCGGCGCATACAGAGGGCGTACCTCCACGCCATCAGGAAGGCGCAGGGAGCCATCCACCTGTGGAACCCGTACTTCATACCGGAGCGCGGCATCCGCAGGGCGCTCAGGAACGCGTGCGCGCGCGGCGTGGACGTGAAGGTCATCGTGCCGGCGCGCGGGAACTTCGCGGCGGTCCAGCTTGCGAGCGAGAGCCTCTGGGAACGGCTGATGAGGGCCGGGGTCAAGATATTCAGGTGGCCGGGCCCAATGATGCACGCCAAAGCCGCGGTCATCGACTCGATGTGGTCCACGGTCGGTTCGTACAACCTGGACGCCCAGAGCTACCTCTACAACCTGGAGCTCAACCTGACCGTGTACGGGGACAGGTTCGGCGGGGCGATGGAGGCCCTGTTCCAGAAGGACCTCGCGGTGAGCGTGGAGGTGGACCGGGCCTCGTGGGAGTACAGGCCTCTCCAGGACAGGCTCCTGCAGCGGCTGTGCTACCTCTTCAGGCGGTTCCTATAGGGGGTCGAGCCCTGCCTCGGCCCGGAGATCCGCGATGGCCGTGTCCAGGGCGTCGTCGAGATCCGATGCCCACGCGCGCCGCTCCATGACGAGGACCAGGGTGTACTGCTCCCCGAGCGGCGCGATCCACAGCGTCAGCCGCGTGCCCGAGATCCCGAGCCGCGAGGGCACGCCCAGCCTGGAGCCGGCGAGGAAGCGCAGGACGAGCGCCGCGTGCGCGGCGATCACCTTGAGCTCGAAGGGGTCCATGCGGCTGTAGTAGTCCACGCACTCGCCGTCCCGGTCCGCGAAGATCGCGCCGGTCGCTCCCGGGACCGCGGCCACGAGGGCCTTCAGAGTCGGCATGAAGGCGGACGGGCTCTCGCCCTCCCGGGTGCCGGGATCAACGCTCGCCGGCATCCGTCACCCCCAGGTAGCGGGCAATGTTCTCCTCGTCGATCGACACGTGCACC
>CAZGVR010000333.1:0-4944 GCA_964528945.1 uncultured Myxococcales bacterium | reverse complement strand
CTCTCTCCTCGACCCGCTCGAGATCACGCCCATGGATCGGTTCTACAACCCGGAGCTCAAGGTACTCTCGACGACGGGCGCAACGACCCTCACCTGGCCCGTGGTCTCAAGGAACTGGGGTTCGAGCACGTACGACATCGCCTGGTGCAACTGGGGCTACAGGTCTGGAGGGCCTCTCTACAACAGCGGGACCCCGTCGGGCGGCGGGTACGGTTATGGCGGCGGTTACGGCGGCGAGATGGGCGGCGACTACGGCGGCGGAGGGTACGGTTCTTCGGATCTCTACTACGAGGGGATGCCAGCAGAGCAGAGCATCGCCTACCCATCGTCGCCTCAGCCCACCACATCGGCTGCACCCGGACCGGTCATGGCAGCGCCTCCCCCACCGCCCTCCAAGGCGTCGGGCAAGTCAGAGATGGAGTACTCCTTCGCCGATGACATGCTGGAAGGCGATCTGGTGAAGCCGGACGGCTCCATGGCCTCGGAAAAGAAGAAGTGGGCGGCCGCGGACCAGTCCGTCCTTGCCAAGCAGGAGGTCCAGGGTGACGTCGTGATCACGATCAGGACCAACTTCGCGGAGACGAGCCTCTGGATGCCCAACCTCACTGCCGAGAAGGGCAAGGTCTCGTTCGAGGCGACGCTGCCCGATTCGATCACGACCCAGCGGCTCACGCTCGTGGCCAGCGACAAGAAGGGTGGCTCCGGAGTGAAGCATCACGAGATCGAGGTGGGCCAGGACATCGACGCCCGGTCCGACCTCCCGGCCGTCCTCACGGTCGGGGGCAGCCTCGTGGTGCAGGCCGCGCTCCGGAACCTTCCCAAGGGCAAGGTCAAGGGAACCCTCTCGCTCCAGTCCGACGCGCTGGAGGTGATCGGCCAGTCGAGCACGAAGGTCGAGGCCGGGCCCGACGGGACCGCGGTGGTCAAGTTCATCGTGAAGCCCCTGCGCGCGGGCGAGGCAAAGTACATCGTCGCCGCCGAGGCCTACACGGTGAGCTTCCTGCACGTCTCCTTCCCGACAGCGGTCCCGGTGCTGCAGGGGCTCGAGGCCATCCTCGACGAGCCGCAGGGATGCATGGACTACGTGGCCGCCAGGGCGCTGATCGCTGCATCCGTCTACAGGTACATGCAGGCATACGGACAGGACGAGGCCGCCCTGGCCCACCTCGGCCAGGTGCTGCAGCTGAGCCTGGCGGCCGTCCTCATGAGCCAGCGCGAGGACGGCGGCTGGGGGTGGAACGTGAACCTGCTGCGCGACACCGAGGGCGGAACCCCGGTGGTCGTGAAGAGCGTGTCCAACCCCTACATGACCGCGCAGGCGCTCGAGGCGCTCCTCGAGATGAAGGTCGCAGGCCTGCCGGTCCCGCAGGACGCGGTCACCAGGGCCCTCGAGAACCTGTCGGGCTCCATGGACTCCGACGGGCTCTGGGACATCTCGGCCATCTCCTTCTGGGAAGGCAAGAGCGACAAGGTCAAGCTCGGCACCGCGGCCGAGATCTACAAGGTCATGGCCTACGCCGCGATGGTCTTCCCGGACGCCACCTACGCGGCCTACCAGTACCAGGGCGCCATGCCCAAGCTGGGACAGAGGTTCTCCGCTGCGCTAGAGGACGCGTCGATCGATCCGTTCACCCTGGCGAACGCCTCACTTGGCCTACTCTACCAGGGCAAGACTCAGCCGGGCGGGGTCGGCAAGGACCTGGACGCGAAGCTAGCTTCGTCGGTGAAGAAGCTGCTGGCGATGCGCAAGGAGGCCTACTGGGAGCCCGGCTGGTTCAATGCCTGGGGCGGGATGATGGAGACGACTCAGGCCGCCCTCGAGCTGATGGTCAAGGTCGACAAGGACGCGTACGACGGGGAGATCCGGTCCTCGATCAACTACATCCTGAGCACGCAGTCCTCCTTCGGCGACTGGCACAACGCGCGCGGAACGTCGGCCGCGGTGAGGGCCCTTCTCCTCGTCCCGCCCACCGTGCCGGAGAAGCCGAGCACGGTGAAGATCACTGTCAACGGGAAGCTGGTCAAGCAGGTGGAGATCAACCCGGACGACCCCTACCTTTCGGCGGTCTCGCTCCGCATGGTCGAGATCACGCCCTACCTCGAGAAGGGGAAGAACTCGGTCTCCGTCGCCTACGACGGCAACCTCAAGGCCCCCGTCGCGCTGAGGACCGAGGTGTGGGGCTCGGGAGAGGTCACCGTCGCCGCCCTGCCGGACGCCCCGAAGATCACCGTGACGCGCTCCTACGCGTCGTCCACGATCAAGAAGGGGACGCCGGTCACGATCAGGCTCAAGATGGCCATCCTGGACAGGAAGGAACCCTTCGTGATCCTGGAGCCTCTGCCCTCGAACTCGTCGGTGGAGGTGGCCTCGCTCGACCAGCTGGTGATGGATGGCGTGATCGCCGACTACTTCGTCACGGGCGACGCGATCCAGCTGTTCGTGAACCCCACGGGGACCACGCTGGAGATCTCGTACCGGCTCACCGGTGACAGGCCCGGGCTCAGCGTCCAGGCTCCGACCGAGATCGCGCTGGTCAGGCTGCCGCGCTCCCCAGTCCATGGCGTCAAGGGGCTCTTCACGGTTCAGTAGCCCTTGAGCAGGATCCCGTACCTCTTCTCGACGTCCGTCCGATCGATCGCCTGCATCGGCGCCGTGGCCAGGTATTCCTTGTAGAGCTCCTTCGCCCCGGCCTTGTCGCCGCTGCTCTCGAGCTCCATCCCGAGGTAGTACAGGGCGGTGAAGTACCACTTGGGACCGGGAACCACATTCCTGCCGAGACCCACCGCCTTCTGCATGTATCCGCGGGCTTCCGTATCCTGGTCCTGGTCCAGGAGGAGGAGGGCCAGGCTCATCATCACGTCGCCGTCCTCTGCGTTCGCCGCTATCGCCTTCCTGTAGTACTCGATCGCCTCGGGCCACTTGCGCAGGCTCTCGGCGGCCGTACCCAACGGGGCGTAGGCCTCCATCATGTCGGGCTTGAGCTCGAGCGCCTTGAGGAGATCCGCAGTGCCGTCCTTCATGGCGCCCATGCGGACCAGCAGACGGCCCCTGACCAGGCGCGCAAGCGGCAGATCCCCGTCCAGCTCCACGGCCCTATGCGCCTCCTCGAGCGCCTCCGCGTAGCTGGCGTTGGCCTCCTGGGCAATGGCCATGTAGACGTGGAATATGCTGACCTCGCCCTGGAACTTGAGGGCGTTCTTGAAGTACTTGAGGGCCTCGCTCGTGTTGCCCTCCCCGAGCACCACCCGTCCCATGAAGAAGAGGGCCTCGGGGTTGTTGGGATCCTTATCGAGGACCTTCTCGAGGAGCGCGCGGGCCTCCTCGAACTTCTTCACGTAAACGAATATGGAGGCGGTGCGGACGATTATCTCTGGGTCGTCGGGATCCGTGGCCAGCGCCTTCGCGTAGTATTCCTCGGCCTTTTCCAGGTTACCGAGCGCCTCGTGGAGAAGGCCTTGCTGCAGCACCAGCCCCGGGTACTCGGGCTCGTGCTCGACGACCCAGTTCAGGTTCTCCGCCGCGCTCTTGTAGTCTTCCTTGCGGAACAGGATCATTCCCTTGAGGAAATGGGCCTGCACGTGGTCGGGCTCGGCCTGGAGAGCCAGGTCGATCTCCTCGAGCGCTCCGTCGAGATCGCCGCGCGCCATGTACCCCTGGCCGACGACCGCAGGGAGGTTCGCGGGAGGCGGCAGCATGAGCATTGCCACCTCGAGCACGGCGATCGCGTCCGAGACCCGCTGCTGCCTGAAGTAGAGGGAGGCCAGGCACAGATACGACTGCAGGTAGGCCCCGTTGAGCTCGATGGCCTTCCGGAATGCGATGGCGGCCTGGTCGTATTCCTTCAGTGCGGTGCTCAGCTCCCCTATCAGGTGATGGACCCGGGATTCCCCCGGGTATTTCTCGAGCAGCGTCCGCAGCAGCGTCCTCGCGTCCGTGTAGATCTCGAGCGCCACCGGACCCTCAGCAAGACACAGCTGGGCATCCAGCGAGTCGGGGTCGATCGAGGATGCGACCTTGAACCGCGCCAGGACCTTAGAGTTCTCCTTCATCTGGAGGTTTATGGTCCCCAGGCCGATGATGGCCTCCACGTTGCGGGGATCGAGACTCTCGGCCTGCGCGAACTTCTCCAGCGCCAGGCCGTTCTCCTGGCGCTCCAGGAGGATCCGTCCGAGGAGAGCCGCCACGGTCGACCGCTGCCCCGAACCCAGCGCCTCGCCGGTCACCTTCTCGATGCCGCCCAGGAGCACCTCGGCCTGCTTCATGGCGCCCTTCTTCATGTAGAGCTTGGCCTTGAGGATCTTGGCGTCCATGTGGCCCTGGTGATCCGCGATCAGGCTCGTCAGGATGGTCTCGGCCTCCTCGTTCCTGCCGAGCAGGGTCAGGGCGCGCACCCTGCCGAACATCACACGACCCGAGCTGCCCTCGGTCTTCCCCAGCGCCTCGTATGCCTCGAGGGCGCCCTGCCCGTCCCCCTGCTTGATCATGCCGAGGCCGATCAGCCCGAGCGCCTCCCTGTCCGGGCCCTTGCCGGACCTCATCGTCCCAAGCTGCCGGATGGCGCTGTCCACGTCCTTGCCGTGGAAGATCCTCTGCGCCCCCAGGGCCAGCATCTGCTCTCGACCGAGCTTCTTGCCGAGCGCCAGCTTCCTGAGCTCCTTCTCGGCAAGGCGATCCTCGTCCGCCGACTCGCCGAACCTAAGCTCCATCGCGTACAGGATGTAGACGAGGTACGCGCGAACCACCGGGTCGTTCCTGGACTTGAGCTTCTTGCCGACCCGGTCGACGCCGGCGGCGTACTGCTCCCTGCCGTCCTCGGCGAGATCCTTGGAGACCGAATCGATGAAGCGCTGCCTCTCCGCGTTGATCGCGTCGATGTCATGACCGAGCAGCTTGGATCCGACCTTGTAGGCATCGTACCAGAGTCCGGTGAAGTAGAGCGACGC
>CAZGVR010000332.1:0-4956 GCA_964528945.1 uncultured Myxococcales bacterium | reverse complement strand
ACGCTCCGCCTGTCGTTCTCGGCACTGCCCTTTGGGCAGATCGAGGAAGGTGTACGCCGGCTGGCCGACAGCATCCGCGAGGCGCAGCGCCACCCGGACCGTGCCACCCGCGAGCGCGGCCCCGCCGGGAACGCTCACTGCTGCGGCATCGCCGGCGCGCTCCTCGGCCGCCTCGGCGGTGCGCGCCTCCTGGCGGTCTTCCATTCGCTCCGAGTTGAGCCCGGCCGAGAAGGCCAGCACTCCGGCTGCTCCCACCACGAGGAACAGGATCGGTCCACCAAGCAGGATCCACCTGTCCATGACGTTTCCTCCCGTTGCCCAGGGCAACTCGTTGTGGTCGTGCCGTTTCCTATGCGGGAAACGTGCCAGGCCGTCTTCGGGCCCGCAACCCGTCGTGATCGCTGGTCTTCATGCTGCCGGTGCCCGGATGTGGAGCACCGGGACCTGACATGATGTCAGGTCCCGAAGCCTGCGCCCGGGAAACATGCTTCATTTCGCGGTGCTGGCGCCTGACGTTTTGTCAGTGCCCTGTCACCCTGGAACGAGGCGGTGCACCCATGCTGGTCCTCCCGCCGTCACTTGTAATTCTTGGGCACTTCCAGGTTGGGCGGTGGAGGCGCGGCCTCCACGTGCGACGGCGGCGGTTCCAGCTTCAGCTTGACGGGAGGGGCATCGACCAGCGCTGGATCCGTGCTCGCGTCCGGTGCCGTGGGCTCGCCTATGACCGGGGCCTCGTAGTAGGGCTTCTCCCAGTAGGGCGCAGCCTCCATGACCTGGGGGAACAGATCCTCCTGCGTGCCCGCGTCCGTCACGTAGGGCTGGGCGTCGTACAGCAGCTCGGGCGGCGGCGGCGGGGCCTCGACGTGCTGGATCTCGTGGTTCACGTCGCGCCTGGGGCCGCACCCGGCCATGGAGAGCGCCATGGCGGCCGCCAGCGCGACCCCTGCGTGCGCGGCGCGCGTTCTCGCCTGCGTCTCGCGCAGGTCCCGGATGCGCGCGAGGACCTCCTTGCCGCGCTCGTGGAGCCTGGCGTCGTCCGCCGCGACCCTCGCGAACAGATCCTGCCTGAATCCGTCGGGGATCCGGCCGCCGCGTACCATCTCCATGACCTCTTCCAGGTAACTCACCGTGTTCTCGTTGACGGCGTACACGAAGCCCTTGGCCGCGGCGCGCACGTCTGGCGTCGTGCCGTGGAAGTCCATGCGCAGCTGGTGCTCGTAGTCGACCTGCCCGGACAGGTAGTGGAGCGGGTGAGCGCCGAAGTTCCTGTCGAAGAACGCGTCCCTGAAGAGCTGGAAGGCCAACTGGGCGCGCTCGTCAGGGATCTCGTAGTCGAGTCCCCAGTAGTTGCCCATGAGACGCCCCTCCCTTCGCAGCCTGCGCTCGAGCGGCGTGCCCTCGTAGATCTCGGTCCGGCAGAAGTTCATGGGGTTCACCAGATGCTCCCGCAGGAACCGGACGTTGCCGCAGAAGTCCTCGAACGTGGACTCGGGGTTCAGCACGAGCAGGTTGAAGGCCACGTGCAGGTCGAGGCCGTTCAGGATCTCCAGCGCGCGCACGTTGTCCCCGAGCTTCTGTCCCCGGCCCAGGTTCTCGAGCGACGTCTCGGTCCCTGCCTCGATCCCGAGGAATACGCGGAAGAGCCCCATGGACCTGAGCAGGGCGAAGACCTCCGGATCGATCTCGTCGGGCCGCGCCTTGATCTGGAATGCGATCTTCCCGACCTTCTGCTTCCGGAGCTCCTCGCGGAGTGAGAGGGACCTTGCGAGGTTCTCGGCGCGGCTATTTCCCAGGAAGTTGTCGTCGTGGAAGTTGAAGACCCGCACTCCCTCGCGCGCCAGGCATCCCATCTCGGCTGCGATGCCGGCTGCCGATCGCTGCCTGTAGCGCCTGCCGCCGGAGAGCCTGTGCCACGCGGCGATCGAGCAGAACCCGCAAGCGTGCGTGCACCCGCGCGAGCCGAGCATGTTCACGATGGGCAGGTCGAGGTACCTGTCGAAGGGGCGGCGGTGATCCGGCCACGGGAGCGAGTCGAGATCGTCGACCGGCGCGCGAGGCCCGGTGCGGAGGATCGATGCCCCCTTCCGGATCACGAGCCCCGGGATGCACTCGAGCGGGCGGTCGCCCCGGGCGATGTCGCAAAGCATCGTCTCGCCCTCGCCGATGGCCACGGCGTCGAGCTGGGGTAGGTCCTGAAGGAGCCTCTCCGCGTGGAACGCCGCGAAGTGGCCTCCGGCGATCGTCATGCCTTCGAAGCCCATCTCGCGGCAGCGCGCCACCAGTCTCGCGAATTCCCTCGCGCGCCGCGTGAAGACCATGGAGAAGCCCGCCACCTGTGCCCCGGACCGCGCGATCTCCCCGGCCGCCCGGTCGATCTCGCGCGGGGAAGCGAACTCGACGATCCTCACCTGATGCCGCTCTGCCTCCAGCGCGCCCTTGAGATACCTGAGAGTCAGGTTCTCCTCCAGCTCGGGGCCTACCAGGACGACGTGCACATGCCACCTCCCTCGTTTGCCGGATCCATCCGGCGCAAGACGTCAAACCGATCCGCGACAGTATCGCTCGATGTGAAACGGCCGGCCATCCCAAAGGATCTCGCCTGGCCGGGCCCCGGGTCACTCCCCGCACAATGCCAGAGGCGGCGAGGCGTAGAACCCGAGGGCCCTTTCAACGAAGTGGCCGCCGTCGAACTCGGGCGTGGTCTGGCATCCCTCGCCTGCGCCGAAGGCGATCCCGATGGCACCGCCGGCCGCGAACTCGCCGGGATGATCGAAGAAGTAGTCGACGCGGTTGTCCTGGTACCGGTTGCACACGTTCTCGAGGGACATGTTGCCGTACGGGACCTGCCACCACAGGGGCGCCAGATCCATGGACTGCCCGAGCCTCCTCGCCCAGCCGATGGCCTGGCTGAAGCTCGGGCGGGTCGCGTTGGTCGCGTCCCACCAGTAGTCGTCGAACGCCGCGTCCCGGTCGCTCTGCTCCACGACCACGAAGTCGGCCTGGTCTGCCCCAAGGGCGGTCATGTATGCGGCAGTCGCGATCGCGTGAGCGTCGAGGTCGACCGTTGGATCAGGGGTGCTCAGCGCGTCGTGTCCAGCTCCCCAGGCAGACGCGTGGAAGCCGACCAGAACGTTCGGGGCCTCGGCCCGGGCGATGGCGAGCATGCAGCGGGCCAGTCCGGCGAGGTCGTCGCCGAAGGCCCCGCACTCGGGCGCTGCCGCTTCCGACAGGGCTACGGGGATCGTCGTGGGATCCGGGCTGATCTGGTGCCCGTAGCCCCAGAGGTCCGGCTCCAGGTGGAGAAGGGCCGTGATCGCGGGATCCTCGTGCATGACCGTGCAGAGGAACCGGAAGTCGGCGAGGAACTTGCGCACTCGCGCCCCGTCCTGCATCGCGGCGATCTCCTCCCCCATCTCTATGTCGCCTGCCACCGAGTACCAGACGTAGTACGTGATCATCGGTATGGCGCCTGCGGCGTGCGTGTCATACAGGTAGCCGGCCACGTACCTTCCGGGCGGGTCCTCGTCATACTGCCAGCAACCCCACCAGTCGCACCCCACGGCGTTGGCGCACGAGCTTCCGCGCACGGTGCAGTCCACGCGGCAGTCGTCGCACGGCCCGTCGTCGGGCACGTCGCCCGAGATGTACCTGTATCCGATGTCGAAGGGCGCAAGTGCGAAGTCCTCGTCGCGCATGGAGCCGCCTACGAGGAAATGGCCGGTTCCGAGCCTCTCTCCCAGGGCCGCGGCAGCGCAGTCCGCCCCGGGCCCGTCGTCGCCCCCGGGGTCGGCCGGCTGATCCGCTTCGGGGTCAACCGTGGTGTCGGTCGAGGCATCGCCGCCGCCCGGACCCGGGCCGTCGCACGCCCAGACCAGGAGCAGCGAGGACGCGGCCACGAGTGCCGAGCCGATCGGTTCCTTGCCCATGACCGGAGGACATCACCTCCGCGCGCGGTTGTAAAGCCCCGGCCCGGCGGCCCCCGACCGGATCAAGAGGAGATCACGACCGGGTAGGTGATCGTGGTGCCGGCCAGGCCGCTCGTGTCCATGGACGACAGCTTCTTCTCGACGGTCTTCGCAAGGGACGTCGACGCGGCCTCCGCGTCGGCGCAGCTCGCAATCCCGTCGGTAACGTCGGCCTTCACCGAGTCGATCGACCCGTCCGCGCCCAGCACGATGGTCAGCTCGATCTTCACCTCGATGCCTGGGCACGGCGCTGGCAGGGCCTTGATCGCGGGATCGGAGGTCACGGCGGCCTTGAGGATCTTCTTGATCGCTGCCTTGTCGAGCGACCCCGACACCGTGGCGGTCGCCATGGACACCGTCGGGACCGAGGCGCCCTTGGCGGCGAACGAGTACCCTGCCGATGCCATCCCGCCGTAGGAGCCGCCAGAGCCCGTGCCGCTCACGCTGCCCGTCCACCCGCCAGAGGAGACCTTGGAGCTCTCCCCGACAGCGAGGTTGGACACGCCGGCCGGGAGCGGCAGCGGCTGCTTCACGGTAACGAGCTTGCCAGTCTCGTTCGACGGAGCGCGATCCACGGCAACGAAGGAAGTGAAGGCAGTCAGCAAGGAGTAGTGGAGCCCGAGCCGGGTGACCGCCTTCTCCAGGCTCGCGTTCCCGGGGAGCATGCACAGCTGGTCACCGAGTATGTCCACCCACTTCCTCACCCAGAGGGCCCTGATCGGCGCGCTCTCCTTGGTGGCCATGTCCGGCGATACGTGGATCTCCTTCACCCAGGCGCCCGAGGCGGTCCTGCCGGTCATGCGGATCGTTCCCTCGGCCTCGCCCTTGATCTTTCCGTAGACGAGGATGGGCCGTTCCGCCATCAGGTCCGGGATCTCCTGCGGCGCCACGTCGTAGGCCTCGATCCCGTCGAACTCGACCTCGATGCCCGTGAGGACCGGCGCCCTCACGTACCTCGCGAACCTCTGTGCCTCGGCGTCTGCCTTGGACG
>CAZGVR010000331.1:678-4967 GCA_964528945.1 uncultured Myxococcales bacterium | reverse complement strand
CACAAACGCGTCGCCCGGACAAATTTTCGGACGCCTACCCCGCCTCCCGCGTCCTCACCAGGTGGCACGCGACCATGTGGCCCTCTGACGCCTCCAGGAGCCGCGGGTCGTCGTGCCCGCACCTGTCGAACGCGTGCGGGCAGCGCGTGCCGAACCCGCAGCCGCTCGGCGGATCGATGGGCGACGGGATCTCGCCGTGCAGCGGCGTGGGTCGCCACGGCGCGAGCGGGTCGGGGACCGGGATGGCCTCCATGAGCGCGCGCGTGTAGGGGTGGAGCGGGTGCAGGAAGAGCTCGTCCGCGGGCGCGGTCTCCACGATCCGGCCGAGGTACATGACCGCGATGGTGTGGGACAGGAACTTCACCATCTTGAGGTCGTGGCTGATGAAGAGCATGGCCAGGTGGAGCTTCTCCTGGATGTCCTTGATGAGGTTCACGATCTGGGCCTGTATGGACACGTCGAGCGCCGAGAGCGGCTCGTCATCGAACACGTACATCCAGAAGCCGGTGGAGTTCGCGAAGTTCCTCGTCGCGCTCACCGAGAGCGGCTCGTCTGCGACTAGGAACCGCGGCTCGAGGGCGATCGACCACGCGAGGCCGATGCGCTGCCGCTGCCATCCGGTCAGCTCGTGCGGGTAGCGGAACATGAAGTCCGTCCTCAGGCCCACCATCTCCAGGAGCGACGCCACCTTCTCGCGCTGCCCGGACCGCGACTTCACCAGCCCGTGGACGCGCATGGCCTCGCCCACGATGTTGTAGACCGTCATCCTGGGGTTGAGCGACCCGTACGGGTCCTGGAAGATTATCTGCAGGTGACGCCTGAACCGCCGGAGCGCGGAGCCGCCCAGCCTCGCGAGGTCCGTGCCGTCGAAGAGCACGCGGCCTGCCGTGGGCTTTATGAGCCTCAGCACGGTCCAGCCGAGCGTGGTCTTCCCGCACCCGGACTCGCCCACGAGCCCCACGGTCTCGCCCTGCTGGACCGTGAGCGTCACGCCGTCCACGGCCCTCACCATGAGGTCGGACCGCCGCAGCATGGACGAGTGCACCGGGAACTGCACGTACAGGTCCTCCACGTGCAGTAGCCCCTGGTGCGGGATGCGCCTGCCCGTCATTGCACCCTCACCGGCGCGGGCGGGGACGCGGGCGGCGTGAGGTCGGCCGCGCCTTCCTCCACGAGGAAGCAGCGGGTGCGCCTGCGCTCGCCGTACTCGTAGAGCGGCGGGATCTCTCCCCGGCACCTGTCGAACGCGAACTCGCAGCGGTCCGCGAACCTGCACCCCATGAGGTGCAGGCCGGGCTCGGGCGCCACGCCCGGGATGGCCCGGAGCCTGCGCTGCCCCTCCGCGATCTCCTCGAGCCGCGGCACGGACCCGAGCAGCCCGAGCGTGTAGGGGTGGAGCGGCGTGCCGAAGATGTCGACGACCGGCCCCTCCTCCACGACCTGGCCCGCGTACATGATGCATACGCGGTCCGCGATGTGGGCGACGATGCCCAGATCGTGCGTGATGAAGATGAGCGACGTGCCGAAGTCCGAGCGCAGCTTCTGGAGGAGCTCTATCACCTGGGCCTGGATCGTCACGTCGAGGGCCGTGGTCGGCTCGTCCGCGATGATCAGCGGCGGCCTGCACACGAGCGCCATGGCGACCATGACGCGCTGCCTCATCCCGCCCGAGAGCTCGTGCGGGTAGGCGTCGACCCTGCTCGAGGCCGCCGGGATCCCGACCATCTCGAAGAGCTCTATCGTGCGGTTCCTGGCCTGGTGCCTCGAGTGGCCCTTGTGGACCTGGAAGACCTCCATGACCTGGGCCCCGACCGTGTGCACCGGGTTCAGCGCGGTCATGGGCTCCTGGAAGATCATCGAGATCTCGCGGCCGCGAAGCTTCCTCATGTCGGACTGCGAGAGCTCGAGCAGGTCGCGGCCGCCGAACATGATGCGCCCGGATTCGATTGAGGCGGGCGGATCCGGGACCAGCCTGAGCACCGAGAGGGCCGTCATGGTCTTGCCGCACCCGGACTCGCCGACCAGGCCCAGGACCTCGCCGCGACCGACGTGAAGGCTGACACCGTCCACCACGGCGCTCCGCCGCCGCCCCTGGCGGATCACGACCCTGAGCTCCTCGATGCTGAGGATTCTTTCCCGCCCAGTGGCCGTGGCCTCGCCCATCACCTCTTCCCCGGACGTCCCGCATGGAGGACGAGGATCGCGAGCGCGCTCCCCGCGACGATCCCGGATACGTCCATCGCGAGGTCCGCGAGGTCCGGCGTGCGCCCCGGGATCCAGCGCTGGTGCCACTCGTCCGCGCAGGCCGTGAGGGCCATTATAGGGACCGCGAGCGAGGCGCGCAAAAAAAGCCCGCGCAGCGAGTGGATGCCCCAGCCCAGGCCGCCCACGGCGAGGATCGCGAGCACGAGGTACTCGCCCATGTGGGCGACCTTGTCCGCGCCCGGGAAGAGAGGCATGTCCAGCATCCGCCGCGGCAGCGACGAGAAGAGGATGATGATGGCGAGCCAGGCCGCGGCTGGCGCGAGCCTGAGCGCGGCGGACCTCACACCGCACGCCCCTTGAGGCAGTGCGGCATGACCTCCGTGATCTCGACGTCAACGATCCTGCCCGCGAGCCCTGGGCCGGCATGGCCCGGATCGAAGTTCACGATCCGGTTCGTCCTCGTCCGGCCGGTCAGCTGGCCATCGCCCGCGCGGGAGCCGCCCTCGACCAGCACCTCGAGCTTCCTCCCGAGGTCTCCGGACCAGTTCTCGGCCGAGATCCTGTCGCCGAGCGCATGCAGCGCCAGCAGACGCTCGTGCTTGGTCGCGGCAGGCACGTCGTCCTCCCAGCGCGCGGCCGCCGTGCCGGGCCGAGGCGAGTACATGAACGAGAAGAAGGTGTCGAAGCGCATGCGCTCGACAAGGTCGAGGGTCTCGGCGAAGTCCTCGTCGGTCTCGCCAGGGAACCCGACGATCAGATCGGTCGAGATCGTGAGCCCGGGCCTCGCCGCCCTGAGCGAGCCTGCGACACCGAGGAAGGACTCGCGGCCATGGCCCCGGCCCATCCTCTTGAGGATCCTGTCGGAGCCGGACTGGACAGGGAGATGGACGTGCTCGCAAAGGGTCCCCAGGCGTGCGTGAGCCTCTATCAGCGAGGGCGTCACGAACCTAGGGTGCGGGCTCGTGTAGCGCACGCGGCCCAGGCCCGGGGTCCCGTCCAGGCGGACCAGGAGCCACGCGAAGTCCCGGACCGCCCCCCCGTCACCCGGAGCCTGCTCCTGCCACGCGTTCACGGTCTGGCCGAGGAGCATGATCTCCCTGGCGCCGGAAGCGACCAGACGCTCGGCCTCGGCCAGGATCTCGAGGGAAGGCCTGTGCCTCATGGGGCCGCGCACGGAGGGGACGATGCAGAACGTGCACTTGAGGCTGCACCCCTTCATCACGGTGAGGAAGGCAGTCGGGCCCGAGCCCCTCTCCCCCGGGACCGGCGAGGCGTCCACGAATTCGCCCCGCCCGTCGAACTCCACGTCCACGACGGGAGGTGATCCGTCCATGACCGCCCTCACGTGCAACGGGAGCCTGTGGATAGCGTCCGGACCCAGGACTATGTCCACGTGCGGGCAGAGCTCGAGCCAGGAGCCGCCCTCCTGCCTGGCCACGCATCCCGCGACCGCTATGATCGGCCTTGGGCGAGACCTGCCGCGGCCCGCGAACCTGCCGAGCGAGCCGACCGCGCTCCTCACCTTCTGGTAGGCCTTCTCCCGCACCGAGCAGGTGTTGACCACCACGAGATCGGCTTCGCCCGGCACCGGCGTGTGCGTTCCCCCCTCGCGCTCGAGCAGGCGGAGCATCCTCTCCGAGTCGTGCACGTTCATCTGGCAGCCGAACGTCTGTATGTGGACCTTCAGGGACAAACAGCCTCGCCCGATCCGGGGTTTCAGGCGGATAATAGTGCCTGGCACCGGATGATCAAAGGGGTGAGCCGGATTGTGCCGTTCATGACAGTGCCGCCTTTGTTGACGGCCTTTCATCGATCGGTCGTGGTGGGGCGCCATGGCGCCCCACCACGATAATCCCTGTAGTAACGCCATGTTATAGGCCACTCGGAATCGTTGGAGAATAATTGGATGTCCGGGCACGCGTTTTGCAAAATGGTCCGTCGTCTAGGAAACGCGAGGAGAAGGGATCATGAGGCAGCAAACAAGAGAGCGGGCGGCATCGAGCGCAGGGTCGGACGACAGGGCCATCGTGGTCCTCGCGGCAACCACCCTCGTCCTGATCGCGGCGTCATGGATCATATGCTGC
>CAZGVR010000331.1:0-668 GCA_964528945.1 uncultured Myxococcales bacterium | reverse complement strand
CCCTCGGAGGCCCTGGGTGGCGCGGGCGGCGGCCGGGACAGAGGGCGGCGCGCAGAAGGTGCCGGCCTGGTTCCTGCTCGCCTACCTGAACCCGGCAGCTGGCGGCTCCACGTCGACCACGCCAGGCCAGAGCGTGGACTCGACCAGCTCCTCGAACCGTGGATCCGACTCCACCGCGACCCGGAGCGAGGAGGCGGCCTCCCGGTAGGCGTCGGCCCCGATCCTGCCCGTCAGCAGCCTCCACCTCATCAGCACGAAGCCGGTCTGGATCACGTCCATCAGGCAGTAGGCGTGTATGCGCGCAACGTCGCCCGCGAGCCAGGTCGGCAGCACGTCCGAGCCGTCCATGCCCATCTTCCCGGGCAGGCCCATGGCCTCCGCGACCTCGCCCAGGGCCGGGAAGCGGCCCGCGCCGTGCTCGCTCAGGATGTCGCAGAGATCCAGGTGCCGGCCGGGCTCGTAGCGTCGCCTGTAGTCCTGGCCCGAGAAGTACCAGGGCATGGAGAGCCCGTGCACCAGGGACCGGAGAGCGATCACGGGCATGTCGAAGCGGCGGCCGTTGAACGTCACGAGGTGCGGCCGGTGCTTGTCCATGAAGGAGTGCAGGTCCGCGAGGAACTCGCGCCCGCCCTTGCCCTCGCCGAGCGCTCCCAGCCTCTTGAACCTGA
>CAZGVR010000330.1:0-4969 GCA_964528945.1 uncultured Myxococcales bacterium | reverse complement strand
CGGGCACAGCTCGTCGTAGTCATAGAACAGCGTCGGCGGAATACTGTGGACGCTGCCCAGCGCCACGTTGAACAGCCCCCCCTTGTACGCCCCGCTCTCCGTGGTCACGGCCTGGTACTCGAAGGCCGCGCCGCTCGGCAAGCCTGCGGCCGCGGCAACAGGCAAACCGGCGGCCGCCCCGGCGAAGAAGGCCGAGAAGAAGCCCGCGGCCAGGGCTGCGGCCAAGCCCTCGCCCAAGGGCAAGCCCGGTGCCGCGGGCAAGAAGCCGCCTGCTGCCAAGGGCAAGGGGAAGTAGCGCTATCCCAGGAAACTGATCCCGCTCTCTGCACGATACATGCGTTATTCCGTTGAAGAAGGGTGAAGTAACGATAGATGAAAGGCCTAACTTGACTAAGTCTTGATATGCTATAGACTAAGTCATGTCATGGAGAGAAAGCAGAGCACTGTGAACGTTCACGAGGCCAAGACCCATCTTTCGCGCTTGCTGGCTCGCGTCGAGCAAGGTGAGGACATAGTCATAGCCCGCGCGGGCAGGCCAATCGCGCGACTGAGCAAGTACGTTGCCGAGCCCGAGAAGCGGGTGATGGGAAGGGATGCCGGACTGTTCGTGGTCCCCGCCGACTTCGACGATCCCCTTCCAGACGATGTGCTGAGATCGTTCGAGGAGTGAGTTGTGCGCATCCTGCTCGACACCCACGTCTGGCTCTGGACTCTCGCGAGTCCGGACCGCATCCGCGGCAATGCGCGCGACCTGCTGGACGATCCATCGAACGAGATCTTCCTCTCGGCTGCGAGCGCATGGGAGATCGCGATCAAGCACCGCCTGGGCAAGCTGCCGCTGCCAGAACCGGCAGATGTCTTCGTGAAGGCACGTATGGCCCGCGACGGCGTGCGTCCCCTGCCCGTGAGCATCGAGCACGCGCTCGAGGTGGCCACCTTGCCCGATCGCCATCGCGATCCCTTCGACCGCCTGATCGTGGCACAGGCCAGGCTCGAGGGCATGACCATCGTCTCTGCGGACACGAAGATCGCGGCGTACGACGTGAGGTGCGTTGTAGCGGCGTGATCTGGGATGGCCCGGGCCGCCTCAGAACCGCGCGGAGAGCGCCAGGCCGACCGTGCCCTTGCCAGCGAGCGGGGAGACGACCACGGACGGGGACTCCGAGGCGAGCGCCTGGGACGCGGCCATGGCCGCGGCCTTCTTCTTCGATCCGGACGCGAGCCGGGCCGCGCCCGCGGACACGCCCGCGATGCCAGCGAGCGCGACCCCGAGGAGCTGCGGAGAGAACTCGAAGCAGTCGCCGCCGCCGCCGTCGCTGCACGCGGTCGCCATCGCGATCCCGTAGATGAGCGGGATCACTACTGCCACGCCGCCGCCCACGACCAGCGCAGACCCTGCGGACGACATCGCCGCGCCGCGGCCGAACAGGTCTGCCTGCGGGCCCTCGGCGACCAGGCCCCTGATCACGGCGCCCGACTTGCCGCGGTTGAGCCCGCCGGCCGCGATAAGCCCGACGCCTGCGCCGTAGCCCACGAGCCCGGTAAGGGCTACGCTGAACAGGAGGCCGTCGTACCTCCAGCTCTCGCCGTCCCAGGTCGGGTCGCACCCTGCCGAGTCGATGACCCACGCCATGAACGGGACGAGCATGGCCAGTCCCCCCACGCCCGCGAGCACGATCCCCGGGATGGTGAGCGCGTACCCCTTGGACCTCGTCTTGAGGACGTCGCTCGAGTACGCGGGCGCCGGCTTGGCGTACACGGGCGGCCCGGGCGCGTACTGCGTCGCGTACTGCGGCGCTGGCGTCGCTGGCTGGGGCTGGACCGGCTGCGTAGCGGCGCCTTGCTGCGGCGCCACGCCCGAGGGCGGCACTGGCGCGGCAATGGCCCCGGCCCCGAGGGTCATGGACACGACCATCATGGCGTCCTCGCCGGTCGCGCGGAGCTCGATGGTCCCGGCAACGGCCCTCAGGCACGCGAGCAGCCCCTTGTCGATCGTGGGCACGGTCGCGGTGATGCCCAGCTTGCCGTCGCCGGTCGCGGCCACCACCAGCTTGATCGTGCCAGGGCTCACCTGGCCTTCCGCGCACGCCACGAACGACGCCTGGACCAGCGGCGCGGCGAGCGCGTCCTGGATCTCCTGCGCCTCGAGCGGCTGCGCCCACGAGATCGCCGGGGCGAGTGCGATCGCCGCCGCAACCGGCAATGACGCGATCCATACCTTGACTGCCTTCATCGCGCCCCTCCCCACGGGCGAGTCCCCGTGCTCGGTGAGGATAACCCATGCGCGCGTCCTTGCAAGGGCGGCATCCTGGGAGAAGCCCGGCTTTCATGCTATTGTTGGATTTGGTCACGGAGAAGCGCATGGCGAGCAAGCTCGAAAAGCTGATCTGGTCCCTCCTCGCGGGCACCGCGCTCGGCCTGGGCACGACCGGGTGCTACGACTCGGGGGACGGCGGCGACATGTACGGCCCGCCGCCCGACGTGTCCACGGACTCGGATGCGGACGCGGTCGACACGGACGCGCCCGATCCCGAGTCCGACGCGCTGGTCGCCTACGGTCCCATGCCCATGTACGGGCCCGCGCCCAGCCCGTAGCCTGTCCAGATTGGTTGCAGTTACTTAACATATCTGTTAAGTATCTACCATGCGCTTCGAGACGTTCGTCGATCTCGTGATGAACATGCCGATCATCGACGCCGGCGTCCTCTCCGTGATCGGCGGCCACCACGATTCCATCTCCGTGCAGATCTCGCGGTGGGTCCGGGCCGGGAAGCTGATCAGGCTGGCACGAGGACGTTATCTGCTGCCGGATCGTCTCCGACGCATGCAGGTCGCCCCGGAGTACGTGGCCAACCTGCTGCGCACGCCTTCCTACGTGAGCCTCGAGCGGGCTCTCTCGATCCACGGGATGATTCCGGAGTCGGTCCCCCTCGTGCAGTCGGTCACCACGGGCCGTCCCGGCCAGGTGAACAACTCAGTCGGAACCTTCGATTACAGGCACGTGAAGCGCGCATGGTTCACGGGATACCGGGAGACGAGCCTGGGCGACGGCGGCAGTGCCCTCGTCGCCACGCCGGAGAAGGCGCTCCTCGACCTCGTCTACCTCTCGAGCGGCGAGTTCACGCCGGAGAGGATCGAGGAACTGAGGCTCGACGACCTCGCCCGGCTCGACCGCGACGTCTTCCTCGGACTGGCCCGCAAGTCGGGCAGCCCCAGGGTCTCGCGGGCCGCGGGCCGCATCCTGGATGGCGCGGGAGGGTGAGCCGTGAAGGATCGACTGCTGCAGATCACGGCCGGGCTCCGGCCCGAGGACCGCATGCAGGCGGCGCGGGAGTACGTCCAGATCTACCTGCTCAGGCTCGTACACGAGCAGGGTTGCATGAGGCACATGGCGTTCGTCGGAGGGACGGCGCTCAGGCTGCTCCACCGTCTCCCCAGGTTCTCCGAGGATCTCGATTTCTCCCTCTCCACCGTGCACGGCGAGGCGCCGGAGATCGCCCGTACCCTTCCCGGAAGGCTGCTCGAGGCGCTCGGGCGCTCCGGGTACGAGGCGAGCGCGAGGTCGAGATCGAAGCGCAACGTATCCAGCACTCTCTTCAGGCTGGAGGGCCTGCCGGCCGAGGTAGGATGGTCCCGGGATCCGCGCATCGCGCTCAAGGTGAAGATCGACATCGACCTCGCGCCTCCCGAGGGGGCGGTGATCGAGACCACGCTGATCCAGAGGTTCTTCCCCATAGCGCTCCGTCACCACGATCTGCCCTCGCTCTTCTCGGGCAAGCTGCACGCGCTCATCGCGCGTCCCCATGCGAAGGGCAGGGACTGGTTCGACCTGGTCTGGTACCTGACCGAGAAGCGGGGGCTCGATCCCAACCTCGGCCTGCTCAGGAGCGCGCTCGAGCAGACCGGCCAGGACCCCGACGTCGCCCCCCGCTGGCGCGAGGAGGTCGCCGGACGTCTCGCCGGCCTGGAGTGGGATTCCGTGCTCCGCGACACGAGCCCGTTCGTGGAGCGTCGCGGCGACCTGGATCACATGCGCAGGGATCTGGTCATGAGGCTCCTGGTGGGGTGAGCCGGCTCGATCGCGCGGGCACGAAGCGGGCCTGATGCGTCAGGCGTGGATGTCTGCTAGAATCGCCGTCATGGGCATGGAGGAACGGGCGCGCGAGCGCGCGAGGCGGATGGTCGTGCATCGCGCTTCCAGCTACGGGGACGCCGAGCGCTGGGATCTCGAGTTCTGGCAGGCCATGACCCCGCAGGAAAGGCTTTCCGCCCTGGTCGCGATCCGGCGGGACGTGGAGAAGGTCCTGGCCGCGCGCGGCCGCGCGCGGACCGACTGACGAGGTCACGGTGGAGACCGTACGCGACTTCGAGGACATGCTCGCCCTGCTCGAGAAGCACGGGACGAGGTACCTCGTCGTCGGCGGCCTCGCCTTCATCTTCCACGCCAAGCCCCGCTACACCAAGGACATGGACATCTGGGTGGACTTCACTCCCGGGAACGTGGAGCTGGCCAACCGCGCCCTCGCGGAGTACGGGTCGCCGGAGCTCCTCTCCTCGGAGCGTGACGACGAGATCCTCCAGATCGGCGTCGCGCCCGACAGGATCGACTTCTTCCTGCGAATGGAGGGGCTCGCCTTTGCCGAGGCCTGGCCGGCGCGCATAGCGAGCGAGTACGGCGGCGTGCGCGCGAACTGGATCGATCTGGATGGACTGCTCAGGATCAAGAGTTCCATCGACGACCCCCGGCACAGGGAGGACGCCCGCGTGCTGCGCGAGGTGAAGAAGCGCCGGGGCTGAGCCGGTATTGCTCCCTCGAGCACGACTCCGCTGCTCGTCGGCAGGCCACGGTGGAATGCCAGTTCCCCGAAGTCCTTGTCGAAGGTCACGAGAAGGCGCTCCTCCGAACGGGACAATCGAAGGATCGACTCGTCATCGCTGCCTGGCAGATCGGATCTGACCCAGAGGACGT
>CAZGVR010000329.1:693-4977 GCA_964528945.1 uncultured Myxococcales bacterium | reverse complement strand
TCCAGGGCCGAGACGAGGATCTCCCGATCGATGCCCTTGTCGCGGGTGACCTGGTCGATGATCATGTTTAGGTCGTAGCTCTCGCTCACTGCCATGTCAGTTGACTCCGGTTCGCCGCGGGACCCGCCCGCCTGCCGTTCGTTGCTTGAGGCTCCTCATGGCTCAGACCTTCCTCCTGCCCTTGCCATGCTCCTTCGACTTGCGGGGGATGGGGGAGCTCGGAAAACCCTGGATCGCCGGGACCAGGTTGGCCCGGTCGACCGCGTCCAGACCGAACGTCACTGAGCCGGCGGAATCCTGGACCGTCATCCGGGCCTCGTGCCCTTCTCCCTCGACGCCGGAGAGAATGCCGCGGACGTGACGCCGCCCGTCCACGAGACGGGTGAAGTGCACCGAGACCTCGTGGCCGCGGAAATCGCGGAACTCGTCGACGCTGCCGATGTGCCTGTCGAGACCCGGAGTCGAGACCTCCAGGACGTACGAGCCGCCGACCGGGTCGTAGTTATCGAGGACCGCCGAGATCTCCCTAGTCGCCCGGTCGAGCTCGCCGGCCGTCACGGTGGAGCCACGATAGGGCACGGGCACCGGCCCCTCGCGCCTGCGGTCCACGTCCACCCTGAGCCGGCGGAAGCGGTCGCGGTGGAACAGTGACACGCGGACGACGACCAGCCCCAGCCCCTGCACCAGGGGCGTGATGATCGAGGTTATGCTTTCCAAATCCGCCATGACCACCACCGCAAAAGGGAAAAACCCGGGATCCGCGACCGGATCCTCGAAGGGCATCGGAAGAGATGGGGAGAGGAGATCTCCCCGGACGCGCGCATTTATACGTATACTCGACGCCCGCGTCAAGATCATCGCGCACATCATCGCGCACATCCGCCTACGGCCGGATCGGGGGGAGATCGGGGAGCCGCCAGCCTATCCCGGGACTGCCTGCCCGCCGATGTCTACTATCTCGATCCCGAGATCGCGCGCGACACCGTGGATCCTGTCGTCCCGGTAGAACTCCCCGTAAACTATGCGCCTGATGCCAGCGTTGGCGACCATCTTGAAGCAGGACCAGCAGGGGGAGGCCGTCACGTAGAGCGTCGCGCCGTCGATCATGACCCCGCTCCTGGCCGCCTGTATGATCGCGTTGGCCTCGGCGTGGATGGTCGCGACGCAGTGCCCGCCCTCCATCATGTGACCCACGTCGTCGCAGTGAGGCATCCCGCTCACGGATCCGTTGTAGCCGGTCGAGAGGATGCGCCGATCGCGGACCAGCACCGCGCCGACGAACTTCCGGTCGCAGGTGGAGCGTCCTGCCACTGTCCTGGCGATGGACATGAAGTACTCGTCCCAGCCCAGGCGCCCGGCCATCACGTCTCCTCGGAGTGCGCGACCCGCCCGCCTCTCCCCAGCTCGACCACGATGACCGAGACCGCCGGCTGCCGGCTCAGCTGCTTCCCGAAGAAGCGCTTGAGGGCCTTCCTGCCCTCCTTGCGGATCGTCTCGCCCCTGGGCACGCCCGACTGGGGCTTGGCCGCATCGATCGCGACGGCGAGGACTTCCCTGGCGCTGCCCGCGATGTCGGGGAAGCGCGTGGCGTCGAATACGCCCCTGTAGACGATCTGCGGCTCGTCGAGCCTCCTGCCGCTCGACTCGTCGACAAGCACCAGGGCCGTGACAATCCCGCTGTCGGCCAGCTGGCGCCTCTCGCCGAGCACGCGCTCGCTCAGGCTCATCCCACCGTCCACGTGGACCTTTCCCGCCGGGAACCTGCCGGTCTTCTTCAGACCCGAGGCGCCGAGCTCCACGACGTCGCCGTTCTCGGCGATGATGATGTCCTCCACGCCGGCGCGCCTCGCGAGCTCGGCATGCTGCGCGAGGTAGTGATAGTTGCCGTGGACCGGCATGAACGACCGCGGCCTCACGAGCCTGAGCATCTCCTCGAGATCCTCCCTGTGGGCATGCCCGGACACGTGCACCGCGGGATCGTTGTCAATGTGGTGGATCCGTGCCCCGCACCTGGCGAGGTTGTCGATCACCTCGCCGATCCGCATCTCGTTGCCGGGAATGTGCCGGCTCGAGAAGACGACGCCGTCCCCCTCCCGGACGCGGACGAGGCTGTGCTCTCCCTTCGCTATACGGGTCATCGCCGATCTGGCCTCGCCCTGGGTTCCAGCGACGATGTACATGACCTCGCGGGCCTGGAGCCGGCGGGACTCGAACTGGGGGACCACGGTACCGTCCTCCAGGTCCACGAGCCCCATGGCGGCCCCGGACGCCGAGTAGCGCTCCACGCTCCTGCCCACGAAGATAACCTTGCGACCGCAATCCCGGGCGATGTCCAGGAGCACGCCGAGACGCCTGACGTTCGACGGGAACAGGGACAGGAACACACCAGCGGGGGCGTCCGACACGATCCTACGGACGGCATCCGCGACACCGGCCTCGTACCCCGCCCTCCCGGGCTTCTCGATGTTGGTCGAGTCGGCCAGCAGGAGTCTCACGCCCTGGTCGCCGGCCCGCTCGAACGCCCTGCGGTCGAAGGCGTCCGGATCGCCCGGGGCTCCTATCTTGAAGTCGGAGGTGTGGAGCACGCTCCCCTGCGGGGTCCGGAGCAGGACCGAGTTCGCCTGCGGGATGGAGTGGTTGACCCCTATGGTCTCCAGGGTAATGGACCCGAGATCGAACGGACCACCGCCAGTCGTCGAGACGCACGCCGGGACCCAGGGAAGGTCGAACTCCGCGAGCTTGTCGCGCACGAGACGCAGCGTGAAGTCCGACCCGTAGATGGGCACGTTTAGGTACCTGAGGAGATAGGGGACCGAGCCGATGTGATCCTCGTGGCCGTGCGTCAGGACGACCGCGCGGATGCGGTCCCTGCTCTCGACGAGCTGGTCGAGGAGCGGGTGCACCACGTCCACACCTACGTCCTCCTCGGGAAACATGAGGCCGCAGTCGATCACGACGGCGTCGCGACCGCACTCGACCAGCATGCAGTTCATCCCTACCTCGCCCAGCCCACCGAGTGGCATCAGCCGGAGGACCGGTTCGGATGTCATGGATGAAAGCCCTCGACCACTTCCATCGTCCGCTTGACGGTTCCGTCATCGGCCTTGGAATAGACGTGGATCACGAACCAGCCTGCGCCGGACACGGCGCGGGTCTCCGCGTAGATCGAACCCGACTGGGTTGCGCAGTAGCTCACGACCGGGTAGTTGTCGGTGGCAATGTCACGATCGAGGAGTGCCTTCCCTTCCTCGTCCTGGTAGAAGTACATGTCCAGGTTCGGTATGCCGGGATCCGCGGCCGCTATCAGCCTGGTGCAGTAGCCCTTTTCCGTCGAAACCTCGAACTTGAGCGACCCGGACTCGGTCCCGGCCACGACCCTCTGCGGGGACCACTGTTCCGCGAGGAACTCGAAGCCCATCGTCATCTTCGCCACCCTGTCGCCCTTCATGTAGGCGGCGATCGACGCCTTGGCCTGCTCCTCCGTGAGCATGGGCGCGGGAGCCGGTCCGGAAGGCCCGCCCGTGCCGGTCCCGTACCCGGTCGTGTACGGGTTGACCCCGTACGGCGGAGACACCGCCGGCTGGGGAGGCGGTGCAGGTCTGATGATGCACCCCGCAATGCCGGCAAGGACCATGGCGGCCAGGGAAAGCGAAACGGCGATGATCGCTGTTCTGCGCGCGGGAGCGTGCATGGGTTAATCCTCCAGGCCCTCCCGGGCCCGGGGCATAGTAGATCACAACCCTGCGTCTCGCCAGTCGAAGTAGGTGCGGAGCATCTCGGAGGCGAGCGAGGCCGCCTTCACCTTCCATTCGGGCGAGTTCACCGCGAGGACGGCTATCGCGACGACCGGATCGTCGGCCGGGGCGAATCCGACGAACCAGGTGTAAGCCCGATAGGGCTTGGTCCGCGTGAGCGTTCCGGTCTTGCCCGCCACGGCGATCCCAGGAAGGAATGGCTTCCCCTGCTTGTCCTTGAAGTACTTCCTCGCCGTCCCCTTGGTAGTGGTGGTGACCATCATGGCGCCGATGGTGGAGGCGGTCGCCTTGGACATCGTTCGCCGCAGCCATCTCGGCTGGGCTTCCCACTCCCTCCCGCCATCGGGTCCGGCCATCGCCTCCACGATGAGAGGGTGCAGCATCGAGCCCTCCTGGGCGATGGACTGGGCCACGAAGGCCGCGTGCAATGGCGACATGTGGACGTGCCAGAAGCCGGCGGCCGGCCTTGCGAACTCCAGCCTGTCCTCCGGTATCTCGACAGGGCTCGTCTCGGGAAGGACCGGGTAAT
>CAZGVR010000329.1:0-683 GCA_964528945.1 uncultured Myxococcales bacterium | reverse complement strand
GCCTCGAAAGCCTCGCGCCCCATCTTGCGGATCATGGGGACGAGGCGGTTCTTGGAGCTGAGGATGTCCTCGACCTGGGCGCGCTCTCCGCCCGAGGCGGTCCGGGACCCGATATCGTCGAAGCCCAAGGCCATCCGGGACCGGGGCCAGCGCTGGCGGCGGATGGCGCTCTGGACGGTGCCGGCCCCGAAGAAGAGCTTCTGGAAGAGGGGGTCCTTCTCGATCTTGCGGACCTCGAGCGTCTCCTTGTCCAGGTTCCGGTCCGCCAGCTTCGCGAAGACGCAGTTCAGGCTCAGCCCGAGGGCGAGCTTCAGCGTGGAGCAGGACTTGTCCTTGTCGGGATCGTCCTCGAGATGGATCGCATCCAGCTTGTCGCTGCCCCCCCAGTAGCAGATCTTCTCCTCGCCGGTCATGCCCGCGGACTCCACGAGGGCAGATGCCGTGACCAGCTTGAAGACCGAGGCGGCGGGCGCCTCCGCGGCCAGCGCCGCTGGGAGATCCTCGCCCTCCGCCCTCTCCTCGCCCCCCGAGGTCAGCGGATCGCCATCGCTGGCCATTACTAATATTTTCCCTGTTTTGGAATCAACAAGAGTTATAGATCCAGACAGGAGGTCTCCCTCGTCGAGGAGTCCGGCCGCGGCCTTCTGGAGGGAAGGGACCAGCGTATAGGTCACGCTCCCGCC
>CAZGVR010000328.1:0-4984 GCA_964528945.1 uncultured Myxococcales bacterium | reverse complement strand
ACGCTCTCGCCTGCCTGCAGGCAGCCCTCAGCACCTTCTCCCCGAGCGGGATGATGAGGCGGGTCTCCTCGGCGACCGGGATGAACCGAGAAGGAGGAACGAGCCCGGACTGCGGCCTGTTCCACCTGACCAGCGCCTCCACGCCAACCATCATGCCGGTCCTGGGATCGACCTTCGGCTGGTAGTGGAGCACGAACTCCTCCCGCTCCAGGCCACGCCTGAGCGCGACCTCCATCTCCTGCTTGGCCAATGCCCGTGCATGCATGGACCGCGAGAAGAACTCGAAGCGCTTGCGCCCGGCTTCCTTGGCCCTGTACATGGCCTGGTCCGCGCTCGCGAGCAGCTCGTCGATCTTCTGCCCGTCCTCAGGGAAGATCGAAACGCCTATGCTGGTCGAGATCCTGACGTCCCGCCCGCTCAGGCGGAAGGGCTCATCGAGGACGTCGAGGATCTTCTGCGCGACCGGCGCCGCTCCGCCGAGCACGTCCACCTCGGGCAGGAGCACGGTGAACTCGTCGCCTCCCATCCTGGAGATCGTGTCGCTCGTCCTCAGCGACAGGGTCAACCTGTCTCCGACCGCGATCAGGAGGCGGTCGCCTGCCGCATGACCGAACCCGTCGTTCACCTTCTTGAAGCCGTCCAGGTCCAGGAACAGCACGGCCACCTTGCGGCCGGTCCGTCGAGCCTGCACGATCGCCTGGCTCAGGCGGTCCCTGAACAGGATGCGGTTCGGCAGGCCGGTAAGGGGATCGTAGTGGGCGAGCCGCTCGAGCTCTGCCAGATCGCGCTTGCCCACGCTTAGGTCGCTGAAGATCCCGAGGTACTGCACGGTGCGGCCGGTCTCGTCCTTGAGCGCGTCTATCGCCAGCCACTTGGGGAAGACCTCGCCGTTCTTGCGCCTGTCCCAGATCTCGCCCTGCCACCTGCCCTGCTCCAGGAGGCTCTTCCACATGGCGACGTAGAACTCGGCGTCGTGCCGCTCGGACTTCATGATCCTGGGGTTCTTGCCGATCACCTCTTCCCGCGAGTACCCCGTTATCTCGCAGTACGCCTGGTTGACGTCGATGATGTTCGCATCGACGTCGGTGGCGACCATGCCGGCCGAGACCTCGTCGAAGACCTTGCAGGAGCCGCACTTGAACGGGAAGTCGCCCTCGTCGCAGCCGGCCATGAGGCAGGATGCTAGTCCATGCCTCGCCCGATGTCGATGCGCTCAGAAGGAGAGCTTGGCCTTCTGCACTCCGTCCACGTCTATCGGCAGCTTCCAGCCGGCCGACGCCTCCAGCAGGCAGTCCAGCGGCTCGAGACCGCCGTCCGGCCCGGTCCCGCCGAGGGCGAGGACCCGGGAGGTCGTCACGGTCACGGGCTCGCCGTCCTCGTCCTCGATCTCCTCGGTGAGGGAGCCTCCCACGTAGAACGTCACTGACCAGCCCGTTGTCCCTGCGAGGCACTGGTCGATCTCGGGCTCGAAGGGCTCGAGCGCGGCCTCGAGCTTCTGGGCGGACATGACGATCGGGGTCTCCACGCCAGGGATCACGTCCGTCGAGAACTCGTACTCGACCGACGTGCCGCCGCCGTGCGGCTTGGGGAACTTCACGAGCTTGGCCTTGCCGAGGAAGCACTTCTCGAGCTCGCGGTCGCCGTAGGTCGACTCGATCAGCTTCGAGGACGTGGTCTTGCCCGTGGGATCCACGTCGAAGCCTATCTTCGCCTTCCCGAACACGAACTCGCGCTCCGGGAGGTAGAACTGGAGGCAGAGGTTGAAGGCCGGTATGGCCTTCATGGTCATCACGTTGGAGACCTCCTGCGGGCTCAGGCTTCCGGTGAGCCGCACGATCTCCATGTCCTCCTGCTGGCCGGCAGCCAAGCCGTCCGGCGGAGGCGGCTCGTCGTGTACGACGGCCGGGGCCGGCTCCACGGGCTCGGGCTTGGGTCCGCACGCGAAGGCGAGGAACGCTGCGATCGAGTGCAGGAAGGGACGGGCAGGGATCCCCCTCGAGGAAGTCCTGGTCATCCGTCAGCCCTTTGTCACGTGACGCGCGATCACCAGGCGCTGGATCTCGCTCGTGCCCTCGTAGATCTCCGTGATCTTGGCGTCGCGGAAGTGGCGCTCGACCGCGTACTCCTTCAGGTACCCGTACCCGCCGTGCACCTGGATCGCCTTGGTGGTCAGCTTCATGCACATCTCTGCCGCGAAGACCTTGGCCATGGCCGATTCCCTGGAGAAGGCCTTCTTGGAGTCCTTGAGCCATGCGGCCCTCAGGGTGAGCAGGCGGGCCGCGTCGAGCTCCGTCGCCATGTCGGCGATCATGAAGGCCACTGCCTGGTGCTCCGCGATCGGCTTGCCGAAGGTCTGGCGCTCCTTGGCATAGGCGATCGACTCGTCGAGCGCCGCTGACGCTATCCCGAGCGCCTGCGAGGCGATGCCGATCCGTCCGGCATCGAGGGTCGTCATCGCGACCTTGAACCCGTCGCCCCTGGATCCCAGCCTGAGGCTCGCCGGCAGGTGGACGTCCTCGAGGACGATGGAGGACGAGTGCGATGCCCGGATCCCCATCTTGTGCTCCTTGGGTCCGGTGCTGACGCCCGGGTGCCCCTTGAGCGGCACCAGGACAGCGCTCACTCCCTGGTGCTTCTTCTCCTTGTCCTCGGTCGCGAAGATGATCGCCCAGTCCGCCTGCGGCGCGTTCGTGATGAAGATCTTCTCGCCGCTCAGCACCAGCTCGTCGCCGACCTGCTTCACGGTCGTGCGCATGGCCGCCGGATCGGATCCGGCCGAGGGCTCGGTCAGGCCGAAGCACCCGAGCTGCCGCCCCGAGGCCAGCGGAGCGAGGATCTCCTTCTTCTGCTGCTCGGTCCCGTACTTGAGCAGCGGGTCGCAGACCAGGGAGTTGTTGACGCTCATGATCACGCCGGTGCCGGCGCACGCCCGCGAGATCTCCTCCATGGCGAGGACGTACGTGACGTAGTCCATGCTGGACCCGCCGTACTCCTCGGGGATCGCCACGCCCATCAGCCCGAGCTCGCCGAGCTGGGCCACGAGGTCCGCCGGGTACTCGCCCTTCTCGTCCAGGTCGCGCGCGCGGGGCAGGACTTGCTCCACGGCGAACTTCCTCGCCATGTCGCGGACGGCGAGCTGATCCTCTGTGAATTCGAGCTTCATGTGGCCTGCCTCAGTACATGTAGAATCCGCGGCCGGTCTTGCGCCCGAGCCAACCCGCGTCCACGTACTTGCGGAGCAGCGGGCAGGGCCGGTACTTGTCCTCGCCCAGCTTCGCGTGCAGCACCTCGGCGATGGCGAGGCACGTGTCGAGCCCGATCAGATCCGCGAGGGCCAGCGGGCCCATGGGATGGTTCAGGCCCAGCTTCACGGCCTCGTCGATGTCCTCGGGCGTGCCGAGCCCTTCCTGCAGGGCGAACACGGCCTCGTTGACGAGCGGCAGCAGTATCCTGTTCACGATGAACCCCGGGGCGTCCTTTGCGGTCACGCAGGTCTTTCCCATCTTCTTCGAGGCCTCGATGGTCGACTCGTACGTGGCATCGTCGGTCGCGAGGCCGCGGATGATCTCCACCAGCTTCATGACCGGGACCGGGTTCATGAAGTGCATGCCCACGACCTTCTCCGGACGCTTGGTCGCCGCGCCGATGTAGGTGATGGAGATCGAGGACGTGTTGGAAGCCAGGATCGCGCCAGCCGGGCAGGCCTCGTCCATCTTCCTGAACAGATCCAGCTTGAGGGCCATGTTCTCGGTGGCCGCCTCTATTGCGAGATCCACGTCCTTGAAGGCCGCGATGGACTCGACCGGCGTGAGCTTCGCGAGGATCGCGTCCCTGGCCGAAGCCTCCATCTTGCCCTTGGCCACGGCGCCGTCGAGCCTCTTCTTGATCCCGTCCAGCCCCTTCCTGGCCACGTCCAGGTTCAGGTCTGCCATGAGGACGTCGAACCCGGCGGCCGCAGCCACCTGGCAGATCCCGCCGCCCATCTGTCCTGTCCCGAGGACGCCTATCTTCTTGATCGCCATGACCTTCTCCTCCTGTTCCGGTTGCGGTCCGTGGCCTTCGGGCCGCCGGCCGTTCCATTAGCGTCTAGAGAGCCTCAACCGTGGTCGAGAGCGCCTCGCCGCCGCCTATGCACATCGTCGACAGGCCCCTCTTGGCCCCGCGCTCCTTCATCGCGTGGAGCAGCGTCACGAGGATGCGGGCGCCGCTCGCCCCGATCGGATGTCCTATGGAGCATCCGCCTCCGTTCACGTTGACTATCGCCGGGTCGATCCCGTGCTCCTTGAGCGCCGCCATCGTCACCACAGCGAAGGCCTCGTTTATCTCCCACAGGTCGATGTCCTTGACCGCGAGCCTGCACCTCTCGAGGTTCTTCCCGATGGCGAACACGGGCGCGGTGGTGAACCACTTCGGCTCCTGCGCGTGCCCTGCCCATCCCGTGATGCGCGCGAGAGGCTCGAGGCCCCTCGACTTCACGGCAGCCGCGGACGCTATCACAAGGGCCGCGGCGCCGTCGTTGATGGACGAGGCGTTGCCGGCCGTAACTGTCCCGTCCTTCTTGAATGCCGGTCTCAGCTCGCGCAGCTTGGCCTCGTTGAACTTCCGTGGCTCCTCGTCGACGTCAAGCGGCACGTCGCCCTTCTTCTTGTCCTTGATGACGACGGGCACGATCTCGGCCTTGAACTTCCCGCCGTCGATGGCCGCAAGCGCGCGCTTGTAGCTCGTCACGGCGAACTCGTCCTGGAAGGCCCGGGTGAAGCCGTACTTCTCCGCGCAGAGCTCCGCGCACATGCCCATGTGCACGTTGTCGTAGGGATCCCACAGGCCGTCGTTGACCATGGTGTCCACGATCGTGCCCGGCCCCATCCGGTAGCCGTTCCTTCCTTCGGGAAGCGCGTACGGCGCCATGGTCATGTTCTCCATGCCGCCGGCCACGGCGATGTCCAGCTCGCCCAGGGCGACCGCCCGGGCGGCCAGGATCACC
>CAZGVR010000327.1:3023-5009 GCA_964528945.1 uncultured Myxococcales bacterium | reverse complement strand
TCGCCGCCGCGAGTCTCCATGTCGTGGTTGCCGAGCGCCGCCTGCGCGTGCACGAAGGGCGCCCCCTCCACCGCGGATATGGTCGCGTCCATGGAGAGGAGCTCCCACTCGCCCAGGAGCCTCCTCCTCTCGTAGCGCCGCTCGGCCGAGACGTACGCCCCGATCTCCACCTCGGTGAGCGCCCCTATGCCAATGGCCGTCGCCGACAGGATCCCCCGGTCCGTGCAGAAACGGGTCATCGACCCGATCACGTCCTCGCCGCGGTCCAGCCGCAGGAGATGGGTCCCAGACTTGCTCCTCCCGTCCATGCCGGCCCCCTAGGGCTTCTCCACCCTGGTCACGTCGCACTCCAGGCGGCCCTCGTGGAGCCTCACCCGGACCGGATCCCCGGCAGACACCTGGGAGGCGAGCTTCACCACGCGGCCGTCAGGCGTTGCGACCACCGCGTATCCGCGGCCCAGGACCGCGAGCGGGGAGAGGGCGTCCAGCGAGGCCGCGCGCGCCGCGAACACGGCCCGCGATCGCGCCACCCTCTGCTCGATCACCCTGCGCATGCGCTCCACGTCCCTTCCGATCGCGTTCCTGTGGTCCCGGATCCTGCCCTCGGGCCCGGCCCGGGAGATCCTGGACCTGAGATCGTCCAGCCGCTGCCGCCTGTCCCTTATCATCCTCTCTGGCGTGGGGAGCCGCTTGTCGAGCCTGAGGACCAGGTTGCGCGCCCTGCCCGTGACCGCCCTCGCGGCCTGCGTGAGCCGCCTGCTTGCCGCCACCAGCCGCTTCTCCACGTCCTCGCGGCTCGGGACGGCCAGCTCCGCGGCCTCGCTCGGCGTTGCCGCGCGCCGGTCCGCGACCAGGTCGGTCACCGCGACGTCCACCTCGTGGCCCACGGCCGAGATCACGGGCACGCGCGTGGCCGCGACCGCGCGTGCAAGATCCTCGTCGTTGAACGCGGCGAGGTCCTCGGCGCTGCCGCCGCCCCTGCCGACGATGATGACGTCGACGTCCTCGACGCGATCGATCCGCTCGAGCGCGGCCTTGATGGACGCGGCCGCTCCCTCGCCCTGCACGGGCGTGGGCGCGAGCAGCACGGGCACAGGGAACCTGCGGCCCAGGACCCTCAGGATGTCGCGGATCGCGGCCCCGTCCGGGCTGGTCACGACCCCCACGCGCCTCGGCAGGAACGGGAGCGGCCTGCGCCTCGCCGGGTCGGTGAGGCCGTCTGCCTCGAGCCGCTTCACCACCTCCTCGAAGCTCCGGGCGAGCGCTCCCGCGCCCGCGTCCAGGAACCCGAGCACGTCCATCTGGAACGATCCCCGGGCAGGGTAGAGCGTGAGCTTGCCCGTGCAGCGCACCCTGCGCCCTGCCGCGAGGTCGAAGGGCCGCTGCGAGTAGCGCGCCCTCCACATGACGGCCCTGAGCGAGGCCTCGCCCGTGTCGTCGTTCAGCGCGAAGTAGACGTGGCCGGACCTAGCGATCGTGAGGTCGCCGACCTCGCCCTCGACCACGATCCTGGGGTACGTTCCCTCGAGCCCGTCCCTCACCTCGGAGAGGAGCTCGGAGACCCTGTAGACGTGGGGGTCGGATCCCGATGCCGGCCCGAGCCGGTCGGCAGCCCGGTTACGCAAGTCCTGCTTCCCCCATGCGGCGGGCCAGGATCTCCCGGGCCTCGCGGCCCGGGAACGACCCGCGGATGCGCTCCATGAGCCGGCCCATGTAGAAGCGCTCGCGCGCCGCCGGGTCGCCGGTCGCGGGACGCCCGGCCGCGGCCAGCACCTCTCCCACGTGCGTGTCCACCCAGTCCCTGGACGCGAGCTTGATGCCGAGGGCGTCCAGCGCCTGGCCCACCGTCTGGTGCGTGCCGCCGGCCAGCGCCTCGATCACGGGCCGCACGGCCTCGCGGGTCAGCCTGCCAGCCTCGAGAAGCTCGAACAGCTCTCCGATGCGCTCGCCCGGGATGGAGAGGTCCTTGGAGTAGGAGGTGGCGAT
>CAZGVR010000327.1:0-3013 GCA_964528945.1 uncultured Myxococcales bacterium | reverse complement strand
CGCGGCGCTCGAGGTGCACCATGATCTCGGCGAAGATCCAGGCGGCCGTGACCGGGCTCGCGCCCAGCTTGCCGACCAGCTCCACGAACTGGAAGTACCGCTTCGACCCGGCGATGGTCCTTACCTTGTGCTCTGGCACTCCCAGCTTGCGCAGGGCCTCCTCCCGCTCCCAGTAGCAGTCCCTGAGCCCGGCCCGGATCCTGTCCAGCCACTGGTCCGGGACCGCGAGCGGAGGCGAGTCCGTGTCCGGGTACATGCGGTCCGGGCCCGGCAGGATCCTCTCGAAGTCCGTGACGCCGCCCGGCATGACCTGCCTGGTCTCGCTCGGCACGCCGAGCGCCGCCTCGCACGCCCTCGTGCGGATCTCCTCCATGGCCGTGATCACGTCCCGCTCCGGCCCCCACACGAGCACGAGCCCGTCGTGGTCGTGGGACCTGAAGAACCTCCTGATCCTGCGGCTGGTCTCGCCGAGCAGGCCGTGCTCCCTCCAGTCCTCGAGCGCTATCGCGATCGGCGGCGTGTCGATGCAGGCGATCACGCGCACGCGGCCGCGGATCTCGTCCAGGAACGTCCTTCCCGGGCCCAGCTCCGCCCCCAGGAGCTTCCTGAACCCGGGCAGCCCGACCGCGCCTATTGCCGCGCCGTCTGCCAGCGCCTTGCCGATCGGGCCCTCGGCGCCGTTTCGCTTCACGTGCTCGGTCACGAGCGCGGTCCTGCCGTAGCCCTGGTCCATGGTGAGGCCGGCGGCCTCGATCTCGTCGCGCATCAGGAGCAGGAAGTGCTGCCTGAGCCCCTCGTACCCCACGAGCGCCGGGATCAGGGATATGGACGGGACGCCCTTGATCTCCACGCGGGTCCCGCCCTCCACGCTCACGTTCACGTCCTCGCGCGTGGCGCCAGCGCCGGTCCTCACGTGGCCGGTGAGCCGCATCACGTCCCCGAGCAGCCTGGTGCCGCGGCCCACCTCCTCGGGCGTGCGGAAGTCCGGGCCGGTCACGATCTCCGCGAGCGGCATGGACAGGCGGTCCGTGCGGAACACGATCCTGTGCCCCACGTCGGAGACCTCGCGGCACGCGTCCTCCTCCACGCTCACCTGGAACACCCGGATGCGCCGCCCGGCGAGCGCGAAGCCGCCGTCCACGCCCACGATCGCGGTCCGCTGGAACCCGGCGGGGATGGATCCGTCCAGGTACTGCTTGCGGATCACGTGCAGCTCGCCCACGATGGAGCAGCCGAGGGACATTGACAGCTCGATGGCGATATCGATCGCGCTCCTGTTGATCTCGAAGGGGGGGGTGTCGTCCATCTCGTACGTGCACACCGAGCGCGAGTCCAGGAGGTAGAGGATGTCCTTTTTTGTCTTGAACTCCATGAGGGCCGTGCCGTCGTACTCGCCCAGCTCCGAGAGCGTTGGCCTCATGTGCCTGAGCACCGAGGCGTCGTACCGGTCCGAGTAGAGGCCCGCGGGGCAGCGGCAGAAGAGCTTGCGCTCGGTGAGGAGCTGCTGGTGAATCTCGACGCCGGAGCGCAGCCCGAGCGCCTTCCAGTCCCACTTCGAGAGATCCCACTTGTCGTCGGCCATGATCGGCGCCGAGCATAGACGACCGTGGTTCCGAGTTCAATCGCCCGCATGCGCATCCGGCAGAGCAACCCGCCCGTGCGGTCCTGCACCGCCATGATCGTGCGCTCGCGCACCGGATCCGCGGGTAAAACGCTCGACTGGCGAGACTCGTACGCGCATCCGGTGTACTCGTGATCCAGGCACGGCCATCCACGGGCCGCGCCCGGAGAACACATGGACAGGAACCGGAACAGGATGGGGATGGCAGCGCTGGTGCTGATCGCCGCGATCGGCCCGGCCGCCGCAGGGCTCACGGCCGCCGCAGGCATGGCGGCGGCAGGCGACGACACCGCGCCCGGGTCGCTCACAGCGGCCGGGATCCTGGAGCGCTGCGACGCCTTCCACTACTTCTACGGCGACTCGCACATGACGGTCACCTCGATCCTCGAGGACAAGGAAGGCAAGAAGACCGAGATGGGCATGGAGATGTGGGAGAAGGGGGAGAAGCGGCTCATGCAGTTCCTGTCCCCGCCCGACGTCGCGGGCATGGCCGTGCTGGTCAAGGACGAGGACACGATCTACGTGTACGACCCCGAGTTCAACAAGGTGCGGCGCATAGCCACGCACGCCAAGAAGCAGACCATGCTCGGGTCGGACTACTCGTTCGACGAGATGGCCACCAAGGCCCTGCACCCGAGCTACGACGCGACGATCGAGAGCGAGGACTCGGGCAAGGCCGTGCTCCTGCTCGTGCAGAAGCAGGGCGAGGCGAAGGCCTGGCCGAGCCTCAGGGTGCACGTGGACAAGAAGAAGCACTGGATGGCCTCGACCATCGAGTACCTGGACGCGGCCGGCAAGAAGAAGAAGGTCGAGGAACGCGGGACCCTGAAGTCGTTCTCCGGCCACCTCATCCCCACCGTGATAAAGATGACCACGATCGCGAAGAAGCACTCGACCACGAACGTGGTGAAGACCGCGGAGCACGACAAGGGTCTGCCGGACGAGATGTTCACGAAGAGGTTCCTGATACGGGAGGAGTGATCGGGGCGCCGGGCCGAAGGATCAGACCTCGACCCTGTCCCTGCCCGCGCGCTTGGCCTTGTAGAGCGCGTCGTCCGCCCTGCGCACGAGCGAGGAGGCGTCGTCCCCGGGCTCGAGCGAGGCCACGCCTATGGAGAGCGTGATCAGGACCTCGCCGGCCGCGGTCTGGTAGGGCTGGTGCCCGATGCCCACGAGCAGCCGCTCGGCCACCTCCTTGGCGCGGTGCCGCTGGGTCTCGGGCATGAGCACGAGGAACTCCTCGCCGCCCCAGCGCGAGGTCACGTCCGCGAAGCGGCTGAAGGCCCTCAGCCTGTCGCCGAAGGCTCGCAGCGCCTCGTCGCCCACGGCGTGCCCGTGCCGGTCGTTCACCTTCTTGAAGTGGTCGAGATCGAGCATCAGCATGGAGAGCGG
>CAZGVR010000326.1:4159-5042 GCA_964528945.1 uncultured Myxococcales bacterium | reverse complement strand
TCAGGTCGGCCGTGAACTCCGCGATGTGCACCATCTTGGTGGAGGCCGCGTTCTCGAACCTGGTCTGGGTGATCGGGGAGACGGGCTGCTCCAGGAAGTCGGCCGGCCCGTTGTGCGTGTCCATGTACTGGTGGATGACCCGCCACATGTGCCCGCACTCCCCGCCCAGGATCCACTTCACGCCCAGCCGCTTGGCCTCCGCGTAGAACTTGTAGTTGAGCCGCTTCATCATCTCGTGCGACGTGAAGAGCCCGAAGTTCCCGCCCTCGGACGCGTACGCGCTGAACGTGTAGTCGAGCCCGATGTGGTGGAAGAGGAGCAGGTAACCCATGAGGGTGTAGTACGCCGGGTCCGCGAACACGTCCGCGGACGGGGTCACGAACAGGATCTCTGCGCCCTTCCTGTTGAAGGACGGCTCGACCTTGATGCCCGTGGCGTCGAGGAGCTCGTCGACCACGACCTCGATGTTGTCCTTGAACGTGTGCGGCTGGAGCCCGAGGTGGTTGCCGGTCCTGTGGCAGTTAGCGGCCGGCTCCATGATCCAGTTGATGTTGCACCCGAGGAGCTGCAGCATCTCGCGGCCCATCATCGTGATGTCGGCCGTGTCGATCCCGTAGGGGCAGAACACGGAGCAGCGCCTGCACTCGGTGCACTGGTAGAAGTAGTAGAACCACTCCTTGATGATCGAGGTGTCCAGGTCGCGCGCGCCGGCGAGCCTCCCGAGCACCTTGCCGGGCATGGTGAACTCGCGCTTGTAGACCGACCTGAGGAGCTCGCCCCTCAGGACCGGCATGTTCTTGGGATCGCCCGACCCGATGTAGAAGTGGCACTTGTCCGCGCACGCCCCGCAGCGCACGCAGATGTCCATGAAGAGCTTGAAGCT
>CAZGVR010000326.1:1266-4149 GCA_964528945.1 uncultured Myxococcales bacterium | reverse complement strand
TTCGACGCCGTCCAGGCGCGAGCGGCTCGTTTCGTCCTTGAAGCCGTCCAGCACGATCTGCTTCCAGTTGTCCGGGAGCTTCCAGTCGTCGTCGGACGGCTGCCACTCCCGGGGGTTGGGGAAGCCGAGGTACCTGAGGTTCTTGGCGGCCGCGGAGTAGCACCACGAGCCCTTCTTGCTGAAGTCGGGCCTCGTGTCCATCCAGCTCTTCTCGGGAGGCTGGAACCCGACCTTGGCCAGGTCCTCGGGCTTGACCGGAAAGTGCTCCGACATGTTCAATCCTTGTCCAGCGGGATGCCGGCCGCCTCGATCTTGTCCTTGAACTCCTCTTCCCACTCCGCGTAGGTGTGGGGCTCGACCTTCGGATGCCAGGGGTTAAGGTGACGCTTCATCCGGTTGTTGTTCGCGAGGGTCCGCGTTGGGCTCAGGAACACGCCTGCCATGTGCACGAGCTTGGACCACGGGAAGTAGACGAAGAGCGCGCACACCAGCGCGACGTGGGCGTAGAAGATGGGCCCGACACCTGCGGGCACGGCCGGCCGGAACGTGACCAGCCCGATCGTGAGCTGCTTCACGCCCATGATGTCCACCTTGAGGAAGTGCCTCATGATGACGCCGGTCGCCGCGATGCCCAGGATCAGGAAGAGCGGGAAGTAGTCCGCGACCTGCGAGATGTAGGCCAGCTGGGGCGAGGCCACCCGCCTTGCGAAGAGGAAGGTGACCGCGGCCAGCAGGACCACGTCGGTCATGAACAGCACCGGCACCCCGATCTGCAGGAAGCCGTCCACGGACTGCAGGATCGAGAAGAAGGCAGGGGTCGGCTCGGTGAAGAGGCGGAAGTGGCGGAGCAGGATCACGAGGAACGAGTAGTGGAACGCGAGGCCCGCGGCCCAGAGCCACAGGTTGGAGGCGTACGTGACCTTGGGCCCTTCCTTGATCTCCACCCTGGTGTTCCGGATGAGGGACCGGAAGAAGAGGACCTCGAGGGCCATGCGCGAGACCACCCCGAGCGTGGTCGAGGGGTTGTCGATCTTCGCCTGCTGGATCCAGGGGAGGGACTGCTCCTGGCCGCAGGGGGTGGGGATGCGGAACGGGACCGGCGACCTGCCCCACCGGACGACCCTGTACACGACGCCGCCCACGAACACGGCGAACGCGAGGTAGGGCAGCGCGATGCCGAACACCGCGTTGAGCGCGGCGACCTGGCCGCCCGCCCAGCCCAGGCCTGCGATCGCGCAGACGAGCACCAGCGCCATTACGACGTTCATTCGCTCCTCCTCGAGATCTCCACAGCGTTTTCCGGCGCATCGTCCTGGCCGGGATCGCCGTCCAGGAGGCCGAACCTCCTGAGCACGGCCTTGGACCGGTCGCGGACCTCGCTGGCCCGGATCTCGTAGACCTTCTGGCGGCACGACATGTAGAGGTCGAAGGCGACCAGCGCGACCTGGTCCACCCGCCGCTCCAGGTCGAGCAGCTAGTCGGGGCCGGCCTGCGGCCCCAGCTCGTCCCGGGCCGCGGTCTTGAGCCCGAACACGAACGCCACGGCCATGGACGGCGACATGTCCTGCACCGCCCGGATCCGGATGATGGGATCCAGGGCCTCCTTGACTGCGTCCGGATCCATGGCGCCTGCCACCTGGTCGAGCACGGCTTCCGTGCAGTGCTCGATGGCCCAGCCCACCGGGTTCGCGAACCTGTCCTTCTCCCTGGAAAGGAACCGGGCGGCATCCGGATGGTACGTGGACGCGATCTCGTCACGCCACCTTCCCAGGATAGCCGGCCGCCTGCTCGCGATGAGGGCACCGAGCTTCACCGGAAATTCCCCTGGCTCAGACGCAACCGGTCGGCTTGGGAAGTCCGGCGAGCTTGCACGCGCCCTTGGCCGGCCCGCTCGGGAACAGCTCGTAGATCTTCTTCAGCGGGTAGCCCGTGTCCTTGCAGAGCTTCCTGATCATGGGCGCAACGCCGAACTTGACGTAGTAGTCGCGGAGGTAGGTCATGACCTTCCAGTGCTCCTCGCCGAGGGCGGCGACGCCCTCGCCGGCCGCGAGCGCCGCAGCGACCTTCTCGTTCCACAGGTTCGGATCGACGATGAATCCGTCCTCGTCCACCTCGATGGAAACGTCACCTTGCGTGAAGGTAGGCATGCTTGGTTCCTCCTGGTGTCTAGCGTTTTAGCAATTGCTTAAACGTGCTTGGTAACTAACACAGCGGACTTCTGGTGTCAAGAGAAGATATATCAATAGTATCAAACGGTTATGCAAGTTGAAGCGCGGCCGATTTCAGGCCATCGACGGTGCTGTACAGAGCTGTTGTCGAAGTTGGAAGTACAGGTCGCGTAGAGGATGCTGCTAGGTGGAAGCTGCCGATCTGTTGAGAGCAACTCCCGTCTACATCCTGCGGGGTACGCGATCCGTAGGGGACTCCCCCGAGCGTGAATAAAGCATGGCAGCAAAGGAGAGCGTCCGGGCAATCCACCTCATCCAATCCACCCGATTGCCTGCAGACTGGCCAGCATTGTTCGTCGGTCGTACAGGCAAACCCCCTGTCGCATTCCGATACGGACGGGCCCGGACACGGCTCCATGAATCCACTGTGCCCTGTCAATGGACCGCAATCAGTATAGTCTTCGTCTTCCCGCCCCGGGAAGCGAACCGGACTCATCCTCCCGTCCCGGAGCGCCTCGTGCCGGCCCTGTCCCGGCATCCAGCCCGCGCCGCCCCCTTGTGCTTCCAGATGAAATAGGCGGTCTGCTGGAGCCAGCGGAGCCTCTCCAGGTAGGTCATGCCAGCGAGCCGGTTCGAGGGCTCCCGGAAGGCCTCGTTCGGAAGGGCGCGGATGATTTCCGCGATGCCTTCAGACATCCTTGCCTCCTTCTCGAAG
>CAZGVR010000326.1:0-1256 GCA_964528945.1 uncultured Myxococcales bacterium | reverse complement strand
TGGCACGGATGTCGAACAGATCCTTGTCCCTCGGAGGATCGACTGCCCGCTTGAGGGCCAGCAGCCGCTCGAGCGATACGACCCTGGGCTGGATCCCCGGGATCTCGACCGGGATCGAGTCCTTCGCGAGGTTCTCGTACCCGAGCTGCTCGGTCAGGAACACGTCGATCTTGCGCAGGGGCATGTCGGGGTCGGCCAGCATGAACACGATGGCGTTCTTCTCCTCCACCATCAACCGGACCATCTCGGGATCCGACAGCGCCGCGACGGGTACCGTCACCAGCGGCCTCAGTCCGAGCGATGCCGTGACCTCGCCGAAGCGCCTCACGTTCTCCGGCGAGAGATCGAGCGCGATGTCGAGATCCATGGTGGTGCGCTCGATCCCGTGAAGGACCGCGGCGACACCGCCGGCCACGACGAATCGGACGCCGCCGGTCGCGAGAGCCTCGAGCATGTCCTCCAGGAAGCTGATGCCCGGCCTTTCACCCATGGGAGGATCCTACAGGAGCGCGAGGACCCGGACAAGCGAGGAGAGAAGGAGGACCGGCGCACCGCCGACCGGAGCCTGATTGGAATCACTTCCTCCTGACCGGGAAAGCCTACTGCATGTCGATGTGGCCGCAGGGGCAGTTCTCGGCGCACTTCTTGCACCCCTGGCAGAACTCGAGCTTGAACGCGAACTTCTCGGTGGGCTTGGACGGCCTGACGACCGCGTTGTCCTGGCAGTACTTCCAGCAGTTCTCGCACTCCATGCACATGCCGCAGGACATGCAGCGCGCGACCTCGGCCTTGACCTGGTCCTCCGTGAGCGTCCTCGCGACCTCGATGTCGAGCGGGCCGCCGAAGCGCTCCGGGACCGGGATCTTGGACTTCTCGTTCCGCTCCGCCGGCTGGTACCAGTCGAGCAGCATCTTGTCCCACTTGATGGCAGGCATCTCCTCCCTGGGCGGCCTGGTCTCGCCGCGCACGTGGCGGTCGATGGCCTCGGCCGCCCGGCCGCCCTGGGGTCTGCGGATGGGCACGAGCACGAGCCTGCGCGCGACGCCGCCCGCGGAGGCCGTCTCCCCGGGAGTCCTGAACTCGTCGTCCGCCTTTATCCAGTCCTTGCCTTCGTGGAACCTGTCGAACCCGGAGAAGTCCGGCTCCTGGCTGATCGCGGGGATGATCGTCGTGGCCTCGACCACGAAGCCCGAGTCCTCGCCCGGGACCGGGCGGCGCCTGCCGCTCGACTCGGGCTCCGCCAGCTCCAAGCGGAT
>CAZGVR010000325.1:3926-5044 GCA_964528945.1 uncultured Myxococcales bacterium | reverse complement strand
GGGCTGCTCGTCCACGCCTGAGTGTACAGGCGGCGGCACGTGCAACCTCGCGGGGCATGGGTCCGGTTCCGATCCTGGCGGTGGTGATGATGGCGGGCGTGGCTGCGGGGATGGCGTGCGACCCGCCGCCGTGGATCGCGGCGGCCCTCGCGGCAACCGCGCTGGCGGCGGCCGCGGCGGCCACCGCACGGGGCAGCAGGGCTTCCTACTGGCTGGCGATGCTCGGCTCTCTCCTCCTGGGTGGCTTCCTCGGCGGGGGATCGGGGATCGGCTCGCGAGGGGGAGCCCTGCCGCCCCTGCCGGATGGCTCCGTGGTCGAAGGGGAGGTGCTCGGCGATCCGGTGCCCCACGGCGAGGGCTTCGGGTTCACGATGCGCGTTGAACGGGTCAGGGCGAGAGCCGACCTGGCCCGGGACGCGTCGCGCTGGCTTGAGGCCTCGCGCTCGCGCGGCCGCGAGGCGAGGGTCAAGGTGATCGCCGGGGAGGGGGCGGGGTCGATCTCGGAGGGTGACCGCGTGCTCGTGAGGGGCGCTCCGTTCGTCGGCAGGAGCGGACATCTCAACCCCGGCGTTCATGGCCGGCGGCCCGAGGAACGCACGACCGTGCGCGCCATGGATCCGGGCGGCGTGATGGCCGCCCGCAGGGGGGGTCTGCTCGCCCGCATGCGGACCCGCCTCGCCTCGAGGCAGGCCGCCACCCTGCCGCCGGACGTGGCGCCGATCGCGGAGGCCGTCACGACGGGGAGGACGGATCGCATCCCGAAGGAGCAGCGGGAAGCGTTCAGGCGGTCGGGCACCGCCCACATCCTTTCCGTGTCCGGCCTCCACCTCGCGCTCATCGCGATGGGGGCCTCCAGGATCGTCAGGATCGCCGCCTCCAGGATCCCTCCGCTCGCGGAGAGGATCCCTGCCCAGGACGTCGCCGCCGTGGTGGCGGTGGCGGCGTCCTGGGCGTTCGCGGCCTTCTCGTCGGGCAACCCGCCGGTGATCAGGGCCGCCATCATGGTCTCGGCCGCTCTCGCATCGAACGTCTCGGGTAGGGCCGCATCGCCTCTCTCCTCGCCGGCGCTGGCGGCCGCCGCGATCGTCGTCGTGCCTCCGCCGAGCATGATCACGCCC
>CAZGVR010000325.1:0-3916 GCA_964528945.1 uncultured Myxococcales bacterium | reverse complement strand
GACGGCTCGGGCGGGCCGGCTGCCGTGCGCGCGTGTCGCGCCGTGGCGAGGGAGATCATCGAGGGAGCCTGCGTGTCGTGCGCGGCCACCATCGGCACGCTGCCGGCCGTTGCATGGTTCTTCGGGGAGGTCCCGGTCTCAGGTCTGCTCGCGAACGCGGTCGCCGTCCCCCTGTTCGGGTTCCTCGTCCTCCCGTCCATGGTGATCCACGGGATCGCCTGCTCGGCATGGATGCCGGCCGCCCAAGCGGTCGCGCCCGTGGTAGCGCTCGGCACGAGGATGCTGATACGTGTCGCGGAGGTGTCGTCGGTGGTGCCCGTCGCCCCTGCGAGCGGGATCCCGGGCCTCGCATCCTGCGCCGGCCTGGTGGCCGCGGCGTTCCTGGCGGCATGGTCGAGGTGGAGAGCCGCGGCCATCGCTGCTGCGGCGTCCATGGCAATCATCGGCGCCGGAGCCGCCTTCGATCGGATCTCGCGGGAGAGCCTCGTGGAAGGGCGGCTCGCGGTCTTCTTCCTGGACACTGGCATGGGCGACGCCGCGCTCGTCCTGTCTCCCGGCGGCAGGTCCCTGCTCGTGGACGCGGGGCCGGCGCACGAGGCGCTCGGGGCCGCGGCACCGCTCCCGGCATTTCTACGCGCATGGGGCATGCGTTCCGTGGACGCGGCCGTGATCTCGCACGGGCATTCGGATCACTGGGGGGGCCTCCTGGACCTAGGCGCCGCATCGATGCCGGTCCGGAGGATCGTGACCGCCGCCGGTGCGGACGGCAAGGGCGCGGATCCGGGATGGCCGGATCTCCTTGATGCGCTGCGAAGGGGGGGCGCCGTCATCGAGACCGTGCAGTCGTGCGGGCCGCTGCCCGGCCTTCCGGTCGAGGCCGTGGTCCTGCATCCGTGCGGCCCGGACGACCGCGCGATGCACGGTTCGGAGAACGACCGGTCTTTAGTCCTCGCCGTGGGCCCGCCAGGATCGTGCGTGCTCTTCACCGGAGACATGGGCACCCTGGTCGAGCAGGAGATCTCCGGTGCTGCGGGCCGCCAGCGCTGCCCGGTGCTCAAGGTGCCGCACCACGGCAGCGCAGGATCCTCTGGCGAGGAACTCCTGGGACTCCCCGGGCTCGAGTGGGCGGTCCTGAGCGCGCGAGCAGGCAATATCCACGGCCTTCCGCACGGGGCGGCGCTCGAGAGGATCGCGTCGAGCGGGCTTCGACTGCACCGCGTGGACTTGGACGGAGGACTCCTGGTAACGCTGTGGCCCGGCGGCATGGGGGTGCGGGACGCGTCGCTCCGCAAGCTCCAGCGCTGATGCCCATCGAGAGGAAGTGACCGGCAAGTCGGGCCGGAGCGCCGCGAATCCGGGGGGCTATTTTATCATTTGACATATGGCGCGAATAATGACACCTTATCCCCTCGACAACGCTAGGATTTTCCGGTGCCGGTTCGCGCTGGCATCTTTTCATACGGCGGGTGGTCGGTTCCTGCCGCCTTGTTCCTGGTGCTCTTCGGTTGGACGTAAAGCTGCCGGGCGGAGGAGGAGTCTCTGGACGTCTTCCTCGTGATGGACAACTCCTCGTCCATGGCCAGGAGCGACGCGGATTTCCACGCCCTCGCCGCAGCTGACCTCGTGATCAACATGCTGAGGCCCGGGGACACGCTGAGCATCGTGAGCTCGGGCGCCGACGCGACCATCGTCATGACGGGCAGCGGAGAGGACAGGGAGGCGCTCGGCGCGGCGCTCCGCCGCCTGCATCGCGAGGCATCGGTCGCGGATCCGGTCGCGGTCCTCAGGCTGCTCGCCGATCATTACGAGGCGAAGAAAGGCGGGGAGGCGGTTCCACTGGTAATATGGTTCACTGGTCGCCACTTCAGCTACGACGTCGGCGATCCCGACTACTTCGTCTCCGAGAAGGCGCTCTCGGCGCAGCAGGCGGCGCAGGGGACGGCGGATCCCCTCAAGCTGAAGCCCTTCAAGGACGTCCTGGAGGAGGTCGTGGCGCGGGTCGGCGAGTTCGTGGACGGGGAGGCGGGCGTTCTTGCGGATCTCGGCGTGCCGGTGCACATGGCGCTGATGGGCAAGTCCTTCGAGGCCCCTGGCGTGGCCGGCAGGCTCGTGACGGACTTCATGGCCGAGGCGATCCTCCGCACGGGCGGGGATCTCCTGCCGTTTCACGGCGCGGGAACGGATCTCCTCGCCTGGGTCGTGTCGACCATCGTGCGCACGGTCAACGCTCCCTCCCTCGGGGTGGACCAGTCGACCATAGGTCCCAAGGGCGAGAACTTCGAGGTCCTGAGGGGCTGCCGCCACCTGTGGATCGTGCTGGAGTTCGACAGGCTGCCGCAGACCTTCGGCCTGGTCTCATCGGCGGCCGGCAGCGCGAAGGAGTGGCCGTTCGGCAAGCCTTCCGAGGACGTCCACCAGGGCCTGCCCCGCATCGAGAAGGGCATGGAGTACCGCGAGAAGCGCTGGTACAGGCTTCCCGAGCAGCCGGTGGGGTTCGCGGTCTGGTCCGTGCGCGATCCCGCGCCCGGCAACTACAGGTTCGTCGCACGGTTCGACGAGGGCGTGCCGTTCAGGGCGCGCATCATCGAGGACGTCGATCTGGTCCTCGACTTCCTGGAGGAGCCGCAGTCGTCGATACCGCTCGGAATGGATCTCAGCGCCAGCCTCGTCCTCAAGAACCCGCAGGGCTTCACCTACGTCTTCAGCAGGGGATTCGTGGACGACTTGAGGTTCCAGGTCCTCGTGAGGTCCGAGGACGGCAGCATCCCGCCATGGGGAGACGTGCGGGAGATCCAGCACTCGAGGGAGGGCGAGGCGTCCGCGAGCTTCAGCCCGGACGGCCTGGGGGTGTACTACCTCAAGGGAAAGGTCACGAGCGGGAACGGGGAGTTCGTGGCCTTCCTCGAGCCGTTCAGGTTCGTCGTGGCACCGGACATAGCCCTGGACTTCGAGGACGTCGAGATGTCCTGGGTGTCGACCGACGGGGAGGGATGGACCGACGTGCGTCCGGTGCTCGCCCTCAGGAAGGGCGTCGAGATACCCGAGGGTGTGACCTTCAGGATAAAAGTGAGCAAGCTGGACATCCAGGGAGCGGACCTGATCGTCCTCGATCCGGCGGAGTCGTTCACGATCGGGCCGGATGCGAGGGAGGTCGGGTTCCGGGTGCGCTACAAGGATCCCGAGAGCCTTCGCGAGACCGGCGCCAGGTTCGGCGGCAAGCTGCGGCTCTCGGTGGACGAGTCGCAGAAGGCGGGCGTGACCGGTGACGGCCGGTGGGAGATCCCGATCGACGGGAGGCTCGAGCCGTGGGGCATGGGCTGGCTCTGGCGCGAGCACGGGCTGCCGATCGCGATACTCCTCGCCTTGGCGCTGGTGGTCGGCCTCGTCGTGGAGCGCAGGCTCCGCCCCGCCTTCCCGCGGGACGCCGTCGTGGGCTTCACCGACAGGATCGGCGGCAGGGAGCGGACTCGCACCATCGAGGTCGGCAAGCGGGCCAAGCCCTTGGTCCCCTTCCTCAGGCAGAGCGTCGTGATCGGGCACGGCGGGGACGCGGGCTTCTACAGCGAGGGTGTTCTTTGCAGGATCGAGCCGGCCAGGGACGGCGTCGTGGTGAGGCCGGGGAGATCCAGGGTTGTCGCCGACGACGAGTCGGCGGCAGGGCCGGGCCCGGGGAGCTTCTCGCTGGAGATGGGCAGGCGGTACAGGGTCAGCGTCGGCGAGGAGGCCGTCACCTTCTGGATGACGCGTGGAGCGGACGACCAGGCGCAGCCCGTGCGGGGCCGCCGCTCGAGGAGCTGAGGGCATGGTGGTATTCGACAAGACCGGGCCGGAGAACACGCAGGCGACCCTCGATCTAGCGGGCAGGCGTGCGGCGGCCCTGGGCATCCGCACCGTCATCGTGGCCTCAACGACCGGT
>CAZGVR010000324.1:3933-5074 GCA_964528945.1 uncultured Myxococcales bacterium | reverse complement strand
CACCGAGTCGCTCGACGAGGCCACGGACTGCCCCGGTCCGTGCATGGAGAAGATCTCAGCGGACAACACGGATTGCAGGACCCTGGGGTACTACACCATCGCGAACGTGCCTTCCGGCGTCCCGCTGGTCGTCAAGACCTCGCAGGACGGGGGGGGATCCCTCTGGAAGGACATGCTCTCCTTCAACATCTGGTTCTTCGAGTCCGACGTGGGAGCGGATGGCGGGGCGCCGGGTCACCTCTTCTACAAGGCGCGCGTGATCTCCACCGACGACTGGCGCAACATCCCGGTCGCCGCCGGTGACACGAGCGGGATCGCCCCGGGATTCGCCGCCCTGGCCGGCGAGGTCCACGACTGCGGGGATGTGCGCCTGTCGTTCGCGATGGCCGGCACGTGGCCCGAGGCGAACGCGCTGACCTACTTCAACGGGGCGGAGGAGCACCTCTACCCCAACACGATGAGCCGCGCGTACGGCACGAACGTGGACGGCCTGTACGCGGCAATAGAGATGGGCGCGGCCGCCGGAGGAACTCCGGTGTGGGTCTCGGCCATCGCTCAGATTGCCGGCGTCGGCGTGGTGAGCCTGGGCTGGCAGCAGGCCTGGGTGTACCCGGACACGCTCACCTCCGTGACCCTGAGGGGCACCAGGCCCGACCAGATCCCCTGAGCGGCTGGCCCGCGGAGGCCTAGCGTGGCATTCACCAGGGACGCGGTCTTTCGCGGCGACATCACCGTGTTCCAGCCGGTCCGGGGTTTCCGCTTCGCCGTGGACTCGGTGCTCCTCGGCTGGTTCGCCTGCACCAGGCGCGCCGGGCGGGCAGTGGACCTGGGTAGCGGGTCTGGGGTGCTCGGGTTCATCCTCCTGCGCAAGGGAGCGGCCGCGGCCGTGACCGGCGTCGAGGTCGACCCGCTCATGGTAGAGGCCTCACGGCTCGGAGCCGAGGCGAACGCGCTCGGATCCAGCTATTCGGTCGTCGAGGCGGACATGCGCGATCGGGGGTGGAGGGCACCCTTGCGGGGCGCGGATCTGGTCATCGCCAACCCGCCATGGAGGCGGGCGGGCACCGGCATCGAGTCGCCCGTCCGGTCGAGGGCGGCCGCCCGGCACGACGGCCTCTGCTCGCCCGCGGATCTCCTCGAC
>CAZGVR010000324.1:3076-3913 GCA_964528945.1 uncultured Myxococcales bacterium | reverse complement strand
GCGAGGTTATGTACGGTCCTGCCGTCGGAGCGACTCGAGGAGCTGGCCGTCGAGGCGTCCTCGCGCAGGCTGCACATGGCGAGGCTCAGGTGCGTGCACCCCCTGCCGGGTCGGCCGGCCCGCATGGTCCTCGTCGAGGCCAGGAAAGGCACCTGCAAGGGCACGACCGTGATCGAGCCGCCGATCGTCATCCACGATCCACCAAGCGCCTACACCGAGCAGGTCGGTCTCATCCTCGAGGGGAGCTTCGATCTCAGCGCAGGAACCGCCCCTCGACCTTGACCGCGCCCCGCCTCAGGATCCTCGGCGGAACGACGGTCACGTCGATTATGGTCGACGGGAGCCCGCCGGGCGAGGTTCCAGGCACGATCAGGTCCAGCTTCTCCCCGAGGGTCTCGCGGGCATGGCGGGCCGTGATCGCCGGCGCCTTCTTGTGGATGTTCAGGCTGGGCGCGGTGAGCGGGCCGCCGAAGAGGTCCAGGATGTCCCTGGCGTCGCTGGGCCCTGGAACTCGCATGGAGATGGTTCCCGAGTCCTGCTTGATGTGCAGCGGGACGTTCCTGCGGGCCTTGAGCACTATGGACAGCGGGCCCGGCCAGTATGTCTTCATCAGCAGGAGGGCCATGTTGGGCACGTCCTCCGCCAGGGCGGAAACGTATTCCATGGAGGGTATGATCACGGCGAGCGGCGCGGGATAGGGCAGCTCCTTCGTGTCCACGATCCTGATGGCCGCGTTCTTCCTGCGGATGTCCGCCAGGATCCCGAAGAAGGTCTCCGTGGCGGCCCCCACGACGCCGCCGACCCCGCCTTCGGCCACGCCCTGCGCCACGCAGCGGC
>CAZGVR010000324.1:0-3066 GCA_964528945.1 uncultured Myxococcales bacterium | reverse complement strand
GGGATCGGAAAGCGACAGGATCTCGGCTGCGAGCACCGCCGCGTTCCTGGCCCCGCCGATCGCCACGGTCGCCACCGGGATCCCCGGAGGCATCTGCACCGTGGACAGCAGCGAGTCGAGTCCGCCCAGCGTGGACCCGGCCAGTGGCACTCCGATGACTGGCAGCACGGTGCGCGCGGCCACCGCTCCGGCCAGGTGGTTCGCAAGCCCTGCGCAGGCTACCACCACCTGGACGCCGTCCCTCTCCGCGTTGCCGACGATCTCCGCGGTCCTGTCCGGCGTCCGGTGAGCCGAGGCGACGCGGAACTCCCACGCGATCCCGAGCTCGTTCAGCGCGTCCCGGGCTCCGGACAGCGCCTGGACGTCGTTCGGGCTTCCAGCAAGGATGAGCACCTTCGCAGTCATGTCACATTCCCTTCGAGCCTATGTCGCTCCTGAAGTGCATTCCCTCGAACCTCAATCGATCCACCATGCCGTAGGCCTCGCGCCGAGCGCCCTCGAGGTCCGTGTCGCGAGCAGACACCCCGAGGACCCTGCCGCCAGCCGTGACCACCTTGCCGTCGGACTCCACGGTCCCGGCGTGGAAGATGACGTGCGACTCGTCCTCGACGACCGTGTCCAGCCCCCGGATCGCGTCTCCCTTCCTGGGAGTCCCCGGATACCCGCTTGCGGCCAGTACGACCGTCACTGCAACGCCGTCGTGCCAGGAGACCTCGACGCGGGACACGTTCCCGCCGTCGGCCTCCGTCATGAGAGTGGCGAGATCCGATCGCAGCATGAGCATCTGGGGCTGGGTCTCCGGGTCTCCGAACCTCACGTTGAATTCCAGGACGTGCGGGGCGCCGTCCTCGTCGATCATTATTCCCGCGTACAGGACGCCGGACAGCGGATTGCCCTCCTCGCGCATCCCCTCGATGACCGGGACGAGGATCTCGCGCTCCACGCGGACGATCAGCTCGGGCGGGGCCAGGCGATGGGCAGGCGCGTAGGCTCCCATGCCTCCGGTGTTCGGCCCGTTGTCGCCGTCCCGGACCTGCTTGTGGTCCTGGGCCGGCATCAGCAGCCTGTGACCACGTCCGTCCGTGATCGCGATGATCGACAGTTCGTGGCCCTCGAGCCGGCGCTCAATCACGACCCTGCCGCCGGCCGCACCGAACTCGCGATCCACGAGCATGGACCGTGCGGCCGCCAGCGCCGCGGAGGCTTCGGAGCAGACGATCACTCCCTTGCCTGCCGCGAGACCGTCGGCCTTGACGACTACGTCATCCCCGAGGTTGCCCACGGCCTTCTCGGCCTCTGACATGCTCTCTGCCACCAGGAAAGGGGCGGTGGGAATGCCGTGCCGCTCCATGAACTGCTTCGCGAAGACCTTGCTGCCCTCCAGGCGCGCGGCCGCGGCCGAGTGCCCGAACACCTTGATGCCCGACGCCCTCAGGCGGTCCGCCAGTCCTGCCACGAGCGGGGCTTCCGGACCCACAACGACGAGGTCTATGTCATTGTCGCCGGCGTAGGCCGGCACGTCAGGCTCGGCCACGGCCGCGATCCGGGCGACCCGGGCGATCCCCGGGTTTCCCGGAGCGCAGTGGACCTCGCCCACGCTGGGGCTCCGGGCGAGCCTCCAGGCGATCGCGTGCTCGCGTCCGCCGCCACCCACCAAGAGGATCTTCAGCCTTCCGCTCATCTGGATTCCGGCCCCCCCAGGGCAAGTGCATTCTCCACGGACATGGGCTTTTTTTCAACCCTGGGAGGCATGTCCGGGGCCCTGCCGGAGGTGCAGCCCGAGGAATTGACACGGGGGGCCGGCGGCCATTATATAAGCTCCACTTCATCTGACCGCCGGCTGTTCCATGCAGGGACCCCCGGCTGAAAGGAGCCACCCGAGATGTCACTGAAGATCACAGATGAATGCACCATGTGCGCTGCCTGCGAGGAGGAGTGCCCGAACAAGGCGATCAGCCAGCCCGGCGACGACGCGATCTTCGTCATCGATGCGGCGAAGTGCACGGAGTGCGTGGGGTTCTTCGAGGTCGAGCAGTGCGTGGACGTCTGCCCGGCCGATGCCTGCGTGCCCGACAAGAAGGAGGACGCGGCCACGCTCCTCGCACGCGCGAAGGCCCTGAACCCATCCAAGAACATCGGCCCGAGCTCTCCCTCGAAGTTCAACAAGAAGTAGGGGATCCCTGGTCCTCCTCAGCGGTATCCCCTCAGGATCGCCGTGCGTGCGGTGAGGTGCAGCACGCGGCCTGCGAAGTACCTGTCCCATGCCTGCCTGATGTGCCAGAAGACGCGCTCGCTCTCGTCACCGCCGATCTTGTTCCACAGGGGGAGGAAGAGCGCCTTCACCAGCGGCGACTCGAAGATCTCCCTGGAGCCCTGGAATTCGAGCCTGGTCTCCACGTCGAGGAAGGAAGTCCTCGTGAAGCCGCATTCGGCAAGAAGTTCCTTGGCCTCGTCCTCCCCTGGGTGGGATGCCCGCTCGGCCTGCAGGGGAGGGGCGAGGTGCAGCAGGTCGAACTTCGTGAGGGTCTCGCCATAGAGGTCGTACAGCTCCGGGAAGGTGCCCTGCGAGTGCGCGGCGAGCGCCACGTCCCCGCCCGGCAGCAGGACCCTGTGGAGGTCGCTCAGCGTGCGGAGCCGGTTCGGCGACTCGTCCCAGAAGAGCGACGAGACGACCGATCTGAACACCTCGTCGTCGAAGGGTATGCGCTTCCAGTCCAGGTTGCTCTTGAAGAACACCTTGCCCTGGTGTCGACGCCCCGTGCGGAACCGGACCGCATCGAGCAGCGGGAGACGCGGATCCACGACCACGATTCGGCCGCCGTTTCCTATCCGCTCCAGGAGTCCCTCGGTCAGCGAGGGCGTGGTGCAGCCGAACTGCAGCACGGTCCCCTTCTCGAGCGGGGCGAAGAGCGCGAGGATCCGCTCGTCGATCTGGGACAGGAACGCCGTGGCGGTCTGGTCGCCGATCAGGGCCAGGAAGACCTCGTCGTCCTTGATCCGCTCCTCTTCCATCCTGCCTTCGCTCTAGATCAAGGGGGCAGGGCGGTCAATACCCCGCGTGGATCT
>CAZGVR010000323.1:1679-5078 GCA_964528945.1 uncultured Myxococcales bacterium | reverse complement strand
GCGCCTTCTTGCCTGCCTCCGCCAGGATCGCGACGAGCGTGCGCTCGGGCTTGTCCTCCTGCAGCTCGACCACCTCGGCCCAGGTCTCCTTGCCGTCCAGCTTGACCGAGACGTTGACCTTCTTGTCCATGGGGAAGTCGTCGAGCGTGACCGGGGTCTCACCCTTGAGGACGCCGTCCATGTAGACCTGCGCCTTGTCGGGGACCGAGTTCACCATGACGCGGCCGCGCAGCCCCGCGAGCGCCAGCTCCTTGCGGATCTTCTACCTGGGGCCGGCCTGTATCTGGAACGACACGCGCTTGTAGCCCTCCTTCCAGACCTCGACGTCGACCGCGGTGTTCACCGGGATCGCGATGGGGAAGCCCATCTTGTCCTCGGGAACCTCCTTGCCGTTGATCGAGACCCTCGCGGAGCTCGGGACTATGCGAAGGTCCAGCGCTGCCTGGTCCGGTGCGAGGACGCCGGCCTCCTCCTGCTGCTGGCCGCCCCCGCCCACCCCCAGGAGCTTCACGACCACGACCCCGCCCACGGCGATGACCACGAAGCTGATCACTCCCACCAGCACCCAGATCGGGTTGAAGCCCGCCTTGCGCTGCATGGGCATTGGCATGGGCATAGGCATGGGCACGGGCGGCCCGTCCGGCCCCATGATCATGCCCTGCTGGTAGGACATGCGCGCCTGCTGGGCGGCCTGCATCATCGGGTTCTGCATGCCCGGCGACGTGATGTTGGGCCGCCTGGCTATTGGCTTGTCCGAGTAGACCGGGCCGTCCGGTATGGCGGACCCGCCCAGGATCGAGGAGAGCTCGCTCGCCTCGCGGTCGAGCGCCTGGGTGGGCTCCTCGTCCTCCTCGTAGTCCAGCTCGATGCCGCCGCCCTTCACGGAAGCGGTCGTGACGCCTGCGCCGGCCGCCTTGGGGATCGCGACGATCTTCTGCGGCTCGCCTGGCGCCGCGACGACCTGCGCGGCTCCGTGCTGCTGTCCAGTCACCGGTGTCCTGTCTCCGGGGATCGGAGGCAGGCCTCCCGGAGCCATGAGCGTGGCGCCCATGGGATTCGCGGCCTGGGCCGCGGGAGCAGGGGGCTGGCTCGTCCTCGCGCTCGGCACGGGCGGCGGCGGCTGCGACATCCGTCGCGACGAGCCTGGCGGTGGTGGCGGCCCGGGCGGTGCTGCCCCTCCACCCGGGGCGGGCGGCGGCAGCGCGCTCTGGCCATGGGCAATCGGCATCGCGGGCGGCGTGCCCGGCTGGGTGGTCTCCGGCTTGCCCGGCTCCTGGATCGGCCGTGCAACCACCCCGGGGACCGGCGGAGGCATGACCGGGGGTACCGCGGCCACCGCGGGCATCCCCATCATGGTCTTCTTCATCTCCTTGCCCCGCGGAGCCGTGGGGGGCTTGGAGGGCGGAATGGAGCGGCGCAGGACCTCCGGGCCCAGCTTCGAGAACTCCTCCATCCGCGTCTTGTCGCCGTCGATGTCCTGGGCGAAGGTGAGCCTCATCCAGTCTGCCAGGCGCTTCGCCGTGTAGATGGGCGGCGACGTGATGAGGAACCTCTGGAGGGCGTCCTGGAAGTCGGCCGCCCTCTGCCACCTGTCGTTCGGGTCGAGGGCGAGCGCCTTGAGGACGATCTTCTCGAGGGACTTCGGGATCTTGGGATTCAGGTCGGTCGGGTTCGGGACCTCTGCCTTGCGAACCCGCTCGAGCGTGATGAAGTCGTTGTCTCCCCGAAACAGGCTCTGGCTCGTGAGCATCTCGAACAGGCAGGTCCCGATCGCGAAGATGTCCGACCTGTGGTCGATCGGGAAGCCCTGAACCTGCTCCGGGGACATGTAGGAGAACTTGCCCTTGAGCAGGCCGGCCTGCGTCTCGGAGTGGTGAAGCGTCGCCTTGGCGATGCCGAAGTCGATGATCTTCACCTCTCCGTCGTAGGAGATGAGAACGTTCTGGGGGCTCACGTCCCTGTGGATGATCTTGAGCGGTTTACCGTGCTGTCCACGCTTGTGGTAGGCGTAGTCGATGCCCTCGCACACGCGCGTGGCCACGTAGACGGCCATGGGCGGCGGCATGGACTCCCGGCGTCGCCGGAAGTAGTTCACGAGCTGGAGCAGGTCCTTGCCCCAGACGTACTCCATCGCGATGAAGAGGTTCCCCTCGATGTTTCCCAGGTCGTAGATCTGGGCGATGTTCGAGTGAGTGAGCTGAGAGGCGATCTTGGCCTCGTTGATGAACATCTCGACGAACTCGCCGTCCTCGGCGACGTGGGGAAGGATCTTCTTGATCGCCAGGATCTTCTCGAAGCCCTCGACTCCGAACGACTTGGCCCGGTGGACCTCCGCCATGCCGCCAACCGCGATGCGGTCTAGGAGCAGGTACTTGCCAAACTGCGTGTACTGCATGAACCCCGGGCCACCTTTCCAACGGTGAATGCGGGTATTTTCCTGTGTTCTTGGGCCTCTCGGGGCGCAGGAACACGCGATGGATTATACCGAATCGCCCGTTTTTGTCTACGGTTTGGACTTCTATCGATGATCGATCTTTGAGGTGGGGGTGAAACCGGGCACCTGATGGGGCGGCCTGACCGGCAGCACCCGTGCGGTGGCCCGGGTTGCCCTCGTGATCATGTAGTGATAAATACGTCCTCGCAGTTTCTGCCCGGAGAGCAACAGGAACATGTCAGGGGACGAGACGGAACGGGACGACCTCACCCAGAAGGTCGAGGTCAAGCACATGGATCAGCCGCGCAAGCGGCAGAACGACTGCCTCGTCCTCATCCACACCGAGGGGCCCGACCTCGGGAAGCGCTTCGACCTCAAGGGGCAGGCGATCGCGATAGGCAGGGACCAGGAGAGCGACATCTTCATCGACGAGGAGACGGTCTCCCGCAAGCACGCGCGGATCGAGAAGGGCCCGGGACAGACCACGGTCATCGATCTCGGATCCACGAACGGGACCTACATCAACGACGAGCGGGTCATGCCCTACACGACCATGGTCCTCACCGAGGGGGACCGTCTCAAGGTCGGACGGACCATCTTCAAGTACCTCGCCGGGAACGTCATCGAGACGCTCTACTACGAGGAGATCCACAAGATGGCCATCATGGACGGGCTCACGGGCCTGTTCAACAAGCGCTACTTCATGGAGAACCTCGAGAAGGAGATCTCGCGCGCGAGGAGGCACCAGAGGCCCTTGAGCCTGATCATCTTCGACATCGACCACTTCAAGAACGTCAACGACACCCACGGGCACCTGGCCGGCGACCACGTGCTCAAGTCGCTCTCGGAGCTGATAAAGAGCCGGGTGCGTCGCGACGAGCTGGTCGCCCGCTACGGCGGCGAGGAGCTGGTCGTCGTGATGCCGGAGACCGATCTCGATGGCGCGGTCCAGCTCGCGGATCACG
>CAZGVR010000323.1:0-1669 GCA_964528945.1 uncultured Myxococcales bacterium | reverse complement strand
CGGCGTCGAAGCTGGCTAGCTGGCTCATCCAGCCGAGGAGCTGGTCCAGCTCGCGGATCACGTCCGTTCGCGCATCGAGAGCCACGAGTTCGCGTTCTCCGGCCGGAGGATCGCCATCACCGTCTCGGGCGGCGTGGCCGGCGCGGACGAGGCCAACTACGAGCTGATGCCCTTCATGCAGATCGCGGACGAGCGGCTGTACGAGGCCAAGAACGCCGGGCGCAACCAGATCGTGGGACGCGACTGACGGCGGCGGGGTCGCCCGCCGGACCAGGCGCCTTCCGGGTGATCCCCGCTACATGTCCTCGGGCGGCATCGGCGACGAGTCGGTCTCACGGATGAGGTCCTCCATCCGCCGCCACAGGTCCACCACGGTGTTGGACATTATCAGCATGTCGTGGCGCCTGCCCTGCAGATCCGTGGCGTGCCCCGCGAGGGTCGCCTCCAGGACGAAGCCGAGGTCCTCCAGCATCCTGCGCCTGTCCTTCTGGACCTCGAGGAGCCTCACCACGACCTTGTCGAGCCCCATCTCGCTGGCGGCCTCCACCTGCTCCCCGATCATGACGTCCAGGATCGAGTGGCCCTCGTACTGCGGCATGAGCAGCGGGCGCAGCTCGGAGACGTGACGCGTCCATCCGTGGGACACGAAGTGCTGGGTGGTCTCGCCCACGATCCGGTCCCCGTCCCAGGCCAGGATCATGAGGGCGCCGCCCTCGTGCATCTCCTCGATGAGCCTGTCCAGGATGACCTGGTTGGTGACGTCGGCCTTGAGGTAATGGCGGTTCTCCTCGGGCAGCCCGCGGTAGAACCCGAGGAGCGCCTCGCGGGAGGCGTCGTTCCACCAGGCGATCTTGATCCTGCGGCCGTCCGCCAGCGGGACCTCGTGGGCCATGCCCTTCCTGAGGATGATGGGTCTCGCGGTCTTCATGCTCTCCCCTCCTTCTCGAACAGCCCGGAGCCGTACTCGAACCCGCGATCGAAGGCCCTCAGGTTGAGGCTCTCGGTCCCGGCGGGCACTGACGACCGGACCGCGTCGGAGGCGGCCTTCCTCGATATCGTGCCGGTCACTGCCGTGAAGAACCCGACCATGACGATGTTCAGGATCATCGAGCGGCGAAGCTCCTCGGCTATGCGCGTCGCCGGCACGCCGAAGGCGCGCACGCCCTCGGGGAAGGACTCGGCGCTCACCAGATCCTGCTCGTAGAGGATCATGCCGCCCGCGCGCACTCGCGGGGCGAAGATGCGGCTCGCCTCCTGGCTCATGACCACCAGGATGTCCGAGTGCTCGACGTACGGGAAGTGTATCGTGTCCTGCGCGAGCACCACCTGCGCGCTGCACGCCCCGCCCCTGGCCTCCGGGCCGAAGCTCTGGACCAGCGTGGCCTGGAGGTCCTGGTAGATCGAGGCGGCCCGCCCGATGATCATTCCGGCGAGGATGACGCCCTGGCCGCCGAAGCCGGCGATCCGGATCTCCGTGCGCTCCATGTCAGTACCACTCCTCGTGTTCCTCGGCCTTCTCGCCGTCCAGGTCGGCTATCGTCGTCTCGCCGAACCCGTACGGCACGAACGTGTCGCCGAGGGCCTTCTTCATGGCCTCGTGGTAGCGGTTGAGGACGGGCATCCTCTCGCGCTGCACGAACCGCCCGAGCACTATGGGGCCCTTCTCCAG
>CAZGVR010000322.1:0-5098 GCA_964528945.1 uncultured Myxococcales bacterium | reverse complement strand
GACGAGCGCCAGTATGCACGTGTGGCGCCGGTGCAGGGGGCGCTCCTTGCATTTGGGGGACCCGCGGCTCTGGCTGCGGGGCCACTTCCAGACTTCGGTATCCGGCGACCATTTCAAGTATTCGGAGGTCGCTGCAGCGAGGCGGCGGGGCCGCTCCGCGAGGTCATGCCCCCACGATCAGCGCGTGGAGGGCCCTGACGGCAGGCTCGACCTGCCGGTTCTCCACCAGGCAGGCCACGTTGATCTCCGAGGCGCTCTGGGAGACCATCCTCGCCTTGATGCCGTGGCTCTCGAGCGCGCCGAAGATCCGTCCCAGGACCCCTGCCTTGCCCCTGAGCTCGTCACCGACCACGCACACGATGGCCTTCTGCCGCTCCACGCGCACGTCCCCCATGGCGGCCAGCTCCGCGCATGCAGCAACGATCCGGTCCTCGTCCGGCCGGGACCCGGTGACCATCGAGACCGTCGACTCCGATGTTGTGGCCATGTGGATGGGCACCTCCAGGCGGTCGAGCACGCCGAACGCCGAGCTCAGCAGCGCGACCGCCGACATGATCCGGGGAGAGGCGATGCTGACCAGGCAGACGTCCTCCTTGTAGACGATCGACTTCGCGATGCGGTCCGTCCGCACCGGGTCGGCCACGACCAGGGTGCCGGCGTCGTCGGGCCTGGTCGTGTCCAGGACCCGCACCGGGATCCTCTTTCGCATGGCAGGGACCAGCGTGTTCGGGTGGAGCACCTCGGCTCCGAAGTACGCCAGCTCGCTCGCCTCGTCGAAGGATAGCACCGGGAGGTTGCGGGCGCCGGGGTCGACCGAAGGATCGCACGTCATCACGCCGCTCACGTCCTTCCAGATCTGGACTTCCTCTGCTTCCAGCGCCCCTCCGATGATCGAGGCCGTGAAGTCGCTGCCGCTCCTGCCGAGCGTCGTGATCTCTCCCTTCGCGTCACGGCCCAGGAACCCAGTCACGACCGGCACCCGATCCCCGCCGATCCTCGACATGTGCTCGCGGATTGCCGGCTCGATGCCCGGCAGCGGTGTGGCGCCGCCGTGCTTCGAGTCCGTGAGCATCCCGATGTCGAAGGAGTCGACGGCAACGGCGGGGATCCCTTCCCCGTTCATGGCGGCCGCCATCATCCTGGCCGCCATCCTCTCTCCGAAGGACATGACGTGGTCGAGCGTCCTCGGCGTCAGCTCCCTGAGGAGGCTCACGCCCTCGAGCACGGCGCGCAGCCTTGCGAGCAGGGGCTCGACGGTCCCAGCGTCGATCCCCAGGCCTTCCGAGATGTCCAGGTGCGCGCCGGCGACGTCGCATGCGTCCGGACCCCCGGCGACCGCCCGGTCGGCCGCGTGGATCAGCATGTCCGTGGTCCTGCCCAAGGCCGACACGACGACCACGGGGCTCCTGTCCGCGGACCTCCGGACGATGCCGATGCAGCGCCCTATCCGTTCCGCGGTCGCGAGCGAGCTCCCCCCGAACTTCATGACGATCATCGTGGACTCCCGCCTTTCGTGTCCTGCTTCCGCATCTCGGCAAGGAACTCGCGTGCGATGGGCAGATGCTTGCCGGCTACCGGGTCGTCCGGATCCTCGGAGAGGACCTGCTCGAAGATCCGGATCGAGTCCTCCACCTTTCCGCTCTTGAGCAGGCACAGCCCGAGGTTCGCGTTGATGCTGGTCACCTCGTCGTAGATCGACACGGCCCGCTCGAGGTGCGCGCAGGCCTCCTTCAAGCGTCCCCTGCCCATCAGCTCGTTGCCGTAGTTGTTCAGCAGGCGGACCGAGCGCGGGTTCACCTGTACGTCGGCCTCGCCGAGCGTGAAGTCGGACCGCCAGTCCCTGTTGCGTGTGAACGTCCTGGCGGCCAGGAATACGCAGGCCATGGAGAGGATCACGATGGCGGCGAGCCTGACCCTGTCCCTGCCAGTCGCCAGGACCCTGTCGGCCGCGGCGCCGGCTGCCAGGCAGACACCGGAGGACGCCATGAACAAGGTCCTCTCGCCGAACACGGTCTGCATGACAACCACGAGGTTGGAGACGGGCAGGTACGCGAGGAGGGCCATGGCCAGGCCGGCCGCCACCATGGGGGTGCCCCGCCTCGTGCGCCAGGCGGCGCATGCGAGCCCGGCCAGCGCGGCCATGCCCAGGTAGGTGTACGTGCTCGCCCATGGGTGCGAGACCGGCAGCACGTCGAACCCGTAGTCGGAGGCGAGTTGGGCAGGGAGGATCACGAGGACAGCGGCCTTGCCCCCGGTGAGGAGGGCAGCCGGGATTCGTGCGGCCCAGCCGAGGGCCGTGAAGGGATTGTCCATGAAGTGGACGCCGGTCGCCGGCGACAGCGTCCCCATGAGAGACATGCGGAGAGCGAGGAAGGTCCCGACCGCAACGACGTGCGCGATCGCGATCGGAACGAGGGTGATCCTCGCCTCCCGGCCGGCAGGCCTGGTATCGCCGCGGGCCGCCTCCAGGCACGCTGCGAGCAGCGGCCCGGAGATGGCGCTCTCCTTGGACAGCAGCCCGAAGAGCATGAGGGCGGCCACGCCGGCCGCGCCCAGGATCCCGACCCATGAACGGCCGCTCGCGCGCCGCACGGTCTCCGAGTGGACGAGGAGGGCTCCGAAGACGCCGATCGCAGCCAGGAGCTCGGCCCGCCCGACGATCGAGGCGACCGCCTCGGTGTGAACCGAGTGGAGGGCGAAGATCGTGGCGGCCAGCCACGAGGCGCGGTGATTCCCCGAGAAGGAGAGGACCGCCAGGAAGAACAGCAGGCATGCTGCGCCGTTCAGGGCGATGTTCACGGCGTGGTAGGGCATGGGGTCGGCCCCCGCGATCCTGTGGTTCAGGTGATAGCTGAGGATCGTCATGGGCCTGTACCCGCTGGTCGTTGCCTTGCCCTCGAGGCTTCCCCAGTAGGAGGATCGGAACGTGTCCAGGATCCGCCCGGGTTCGGAGACGACCGTGTTCTCGAGCAGGACGAACTCGTCGTCGTAGACGAACCCGTTTCCCAGCGTGCTCAGGTTGGGCAGCACGGCCGCGAGGACCACGGCGATCGCCATCTTGCCGGTCGGGCGCACGCCGGCTACTTGACGAGGCCCAGAGGCACGCGATAGCAGCCCGCCTCCCGGACGACCGGGACGACCGTCACGCCGCCGTCGTCGAAGAGGATCTCGACCTCCTTCACGTCGCCGACCTCGACCTTCCTGGCCTCGATGGTGGCGGTCGCGAGATCGCCCGGCAGCACGAGGAGAGATGGGACTATCATCTGGTGCGGCAGCAGCGGCTCGCCGCCCGGGGCCTGGGCCCCGGAAGCCCGTTCCTTGAGGATCCGCTTGTCCGCGCCGGATGTCAGCTCGTAGGCGAGCGCAGTATCGCCGTACAGGACCGATCCGTAGAAGCGCGAGACGACCTCCTCCGGGTCGTCGCAAGGGGTCTTCGGACCGCAAGCCGCGGCCGCCAGCAGGGCGGTCGAGCCCACCATGGCGCGGATCAGCCTGATGCCCATCGGTCGCTCCCTACCTAAGCCCCATGGCCTCACGCACCTCGTCCATCGTGTCCCGGGCCACCAGGCTCGAGGAGGCGGCGCCTTCCCCGAGGGCGGTGAGCACCTCCTCCGGATCGGCCGCCAGCCTCCTGGCCCTCTCCCGGATCGGTGCGAGCACGGCGTTCATGGAGTCGGCCAGCCTCATCTTGCAGTCGAAGCAGCCGATCCCGGCCCTGCGGCACTCGCGATCCACCTCCTCGATGACGTCCCTGGCGCTGAACCCGCCGTGCATGGAGAATATGTTGCAGATATCGGGGTTGCCCGGGTCGCTCTTCCTCAGGCGGGCGGGATCGGTGAACGCGGGCCGGAGCTTCTCCCGCACGACCGCGTCCTCCTCGAGCAGCCCCAGCTGGTTCCCGAGGCTCTTCGACATCTTGGCCTGGCCGTCGAGCCCCATGATCCGCTTCGTCGCGGTCAGGTGGGCCCTCGGCTCGGGGAAGACATCACCGAAGCGGGCGTTGAAGTGTCGCGCGATCTCGCGGCACAGCTCGATGTGCTGCACCTGGTCCTCCCCGACCGGCACGACGGTCGCCTTGTAGAGGAGGATGTCCGCCGCCTGGAGGACCGGGTACGTGAAGAGCCCGGTGTTGATGTTGGACTCGTGCTGCTTCGACTTCTCCTTGAACTGGGTCATGCGCGAGAGCTCGCCCATGGGGCAGACCGTGCTGAAGACCCAAGCCAGCTCCGTGTGCTCCGGCACCCGGGACTGGACGAACAGCCTGCACCTGGACGGGTCTAGGCCGGCGGCGACGTTCACGATAGCCGCGTCCAGGATCCGCTTCTGCATCAGCGCCCGATCGTACTGGATGGTCACGGCGTGGTAGTCCACGATGCAGAAGATGCAGTGATGGTCGTCGAGCATCGCGATCCAGTTGCGGATCGCGCCGAGGTAGTTGCCGACGTGGATCTCGCCGCTCGGCTGTATGCCCGAGAAGACGACCGGCCTGCCGGAGGGGAGCTTGGGCGAGAGCTTCACGTCACTTCTCCGGCGAGGCGCCTATCTGGCGGGCGATCACCATCCGCTGCACCTCGCTGGTGCCCTCGCCGATCTCCAGGAGCTTCTGGTCCCTGAAGAAGCGCTCCACGTGGTACTCCTTCATGAGGCCGTACCCGCCCAGGATCTGCACCGCTTCCGTCGCGACCCTCTTGAAGACCTCGGAGCAGTATAGCTTCGCCATGGCCGCCTCCTTGGTGAACGGCCGGTGCTGCATCCTGAGCCACGTGGCCTTGTACAGGAGACAGCGGGCGGCCTCTATCTCCATGGCCATGGACGCCAGCTTGAACTGCGTGACCTGGAACGAGTTGAGCGTCTTCCCGAACTGCTTGCGCTCCCCGGCGTACCCGAGCGCGATCTCGTACGCGCCCTGGGCTCCCCCCAGCCCCATGGCGCCGATCGCGAGGCGGCCGGCGTCCAGCGTCGCGAGCATCTGGTGGAAGCCCTCGCCGCGCTTGCCCAGCAGGTTCTCCTCGGGAACGCGGCAGTCGTCGAAGTAGAGCTCGCCAGTGTCGCTCGAGCGCCACATGAGCTTGCCGTGCATGGTCTTCACGGTGAAGCC
>CAZGVR010000321.1:2536-5101 GCA_964528945.1 uncultured Myxococcales bacterium | reverse complement strand
CTATGACGTCGATCAGGGCCTTCATGTCCACGGGCATGGTCCCGTACTTCTCCAGGAAGCCCTTGGCACCTTCGTAGTCGCCCAGGGCCTCCAGCATCAGGAGGTCATGGGCGAGGTCCGTGACCGCGGGCTCGATCCTGTCCATGTCGACGGTGAACTTCCCGGTAGCCGGCTCCCTCACGTACGCGCCCTTCTGGACGAGGTAGTTGAAGATGACGACGTTGGCCTTGCCGTGCGCCTCGTCCGCGCCGAACCGGACCGAGCGGAACACGCCTGCGAGGAACGAGATCCACATGTCCTCCCGCACCGATTCCGGATAGAAGCCCTTCTTCACGAGCCAGGCCGCGTTGTACATGCCCAGGGTGTCGGCCTTGGCCTCCTCGACCGTCGAGTACAGGTCCTTCAGCTCCTTGCCCACCTCCGTCTTCTTGCCGTCCTTCACGATCGTCCCGGGCCCCAGGCCGTGGGATATCTCGTGCAGGAGCGTGTGGTTGAAGAACTCGTCGAAAGTGACGTGCTCGAGCTGGTTTTCGCCGATCACAAGCGGGGAGATCTTGGACATTACGGCGTCGTACTTGCCCTTCATCGTGTTCCTGAGGATGACCTTCTTGGAGCCGCCCTTGGGGCTCTCCCTGACCTTCTCGTCGTTCGGCAGGTTGAAGGCGAGGGTCTGGATTCCCGCCCTGGCGTCGCCCGCCGAGTAGATGACGTCCACGACCGCGATGGGGCTGGCTGTCCCGCGCTTCGCGTTCTTGTGCTCGTCCGGGATGGGCAGGTTCATCTCCATCTCGGGCAGGTAGGCCTTGATGCCGTCGAGCGCGGCGCTCTGCTCGGGGTCGCGCAGGCAGACGTAGGCCTCGAACGCGGCCTTGTACCCGAGCAGCTCGTCCTCGTACACCTCGTAAGGCCCGATGGTGACGTCGACGAGCTGACCCTCGACGTTCACCCAGTCGAGGTCCGACTGGAAGTAGTCGTTCTTCTCGAAAGCAACGGCGCGGCTCGACAGGAACCTGGCGAGGCTCTCGTTCTTGCAGAGCATGGCGGCCTCCCTCAGGTGGCCGGCGGCCGGCGCGAGCCACTTGCCGTACTCCTCGCTGTAGGGCACGGCCACGAGCGGCTTCTCCTTGGTCCGCCTGATCGTGGTGACCGGGCTCGAGAAGGCCGCGGCGTCGCCCGGGTTCGCGGCGATCCACTTCTCGAACTCCTCCACGGTCATGTTCGCCGGGTAGAAGGTCGCTCCCTTCTCCTTCTTCGGCACGTTGATGAACGGCCTGTTCCTTTCCAGCCGGTCGTACGGGCCGAACATGATCCTGAAGTAGTGCTCGATGTCGTCCTTCCCTGGATCGGACGTCTTCGCGAGGTCGTCGCGGATGGTCGTGTTCCGGGAGGAGACCTGCCTCAGGTAGATCTCGTCCATCAGCCGGGCTGCAGCGAGCACGTGCCCGAGCATGGCGAGGTCGTCGCCCTGGACCAGGTCGCGATTCCACTCCATGCGGTGCGGCTCGAACTTGGCGATCTGCTGCCTGACCCTGTCCCAGGCCGCGAACTGGCTGGCCGGCAGCGGCGGCTCGGCCTGCGCGACCGGGCTTTCCGTCTCTTCCTTCATCGTGTCCCCCGTCCCTGGTCCCTGCTTGGGCCTGCACGAAGCTGCTGACACGACCGCCAGGATGGCGATCAGCGCCGTGGTCATCGAATGGGTCCGCATGGATCCTCCTCCCTCCTGCCTCCCCTGGCATGACGCGCGGGGGCGCGCCGGCCCGGGTTGCTGGATCTGAGCACGGGTGGGGCCGATGGGCAAGGGGCGTTGCGCCGTGCGCGGGCGGCCGCTATCCTGCCTCGAAAGGGAAAGGGAAAGGGGACATCATGAGACGTTCATCGAACGTGGCTTTCGCGATCGCGGTCGCGATTCTCATCACGACGTGCGACACGGCCGGGCAGAAGGAGTACTGCGTGAGCGGGGACGCGATCCCCTTCAACACGCGCGACAGGATGGCCGGCGCGAGCATCACGGTGCTCGAGTTCCCGGAGATGCAGATGGTGACCGGCGACGACGGCCACTTCGAGTTCTGCGGGTTCCACACCGGCGACGAGGTGTCGCTCAGGCTCACGGCCTACGAGCAGCATCCCATCCAGACCGCGACCATCACCGTGGGCCACGAGGACGTGGAGCGGGTGACCTTCCAGGTGGTCGACCTCACCACCTACGGCGGCCTGGCCATCATGGTCGGGGTCATACCGGACGACGAGAACCTGTGCCAGATGGTCACGACCGTCACCAGGGTGGGCAGGTCCCTGTACGACGAGGGGGCCCACGGCGAGGCAGGCGCGACCGTGACAATCGAGCCGGCCCTCGGCCCCGAGCAGGGCCCGATATACTTCAGCGAGGAGGTGCTCCCGGACCGGACCCTCACCGAGAGCACGGCCGACGGCGGGGTGCTCTTCGTCCAGGCAGAGCCCGGGGAGTACGTGTGGACCGCCACCAAGCCGGGAGCGGAGTTCACGCAGGTCAAGACGAAGCGCAGCGCCGGCGGGCTCCTCACCGCCGCGCCGCCGTGGGGGCTGCCG
>CAZGVR010000321.1:0-2526 GCA_964528945.1 uncultured Myxococcales bacterium | reverse complement strand
TGGATCCGCAGTTGCTCCAGCAGGTGCTGCGCCACGCCGCGATCGTCGGCGGCGGCCTGCCGCTCATCCTCATCGAGGCCGTGGTCATGGAGGAGGCGCGGCTCGTCGAGCTCATGGGGCAGTACCACAGGCTGCCCTCTCTTCCCCTTCCGGGCTGCCTCGCCGCGGATCCGGCTGCGGTCGCTATGATCCCGCTTCCAGTGCAGGAGGAGCTCAGGATCCTGCCGGTGAGGATGGACGCGGATCACCTGATCGTCGCGTGCGCGGAGCCACCAGGCAAGGAGACGATCGCGCGGCTCCAGGCCCAGGCCGGCGGGCCGGTCAGGTTCACGATAGCCTCCCCCGTGGCCATCGGGCTCGCGAGGTCGCTGCACCTGGGCTCGGACCTGGACGAGCGCATCGCCAGGATCCTGCGCCGCATGGGGGAGCTCGTGCTCGGCCTGGACTCGCTGCCCCCCAACTCGGCAGAGAGGACCAGGGAGATCCTGGCGAGGCTGCCGGCCACACCAGCGGCAGAGGCCGGCCCGGCCAGCGGCACGCCGATGGCGGAGGCCGGGCTCGACGAGGACTCGTGGGACGACCTGGACGACTCGGACGAGGACGTGGACGAGACCGAGCAGGCGGAGGAGCCCAGCGAGTCGCTCGTGGGCAAGTACATCATCATCAACAGGATCGGCGCCAGGCGCCGCCGGCCGTCGCTCAGGCCCGACACCGAGCTCCCGAGGGAGGTGACCGGCACGAGGGGCAGCATGAGGGCCTCGGGCGACTCGAGGCCGCAGCGTCCCAGCCGTAACCCGCAGCCGGCCGTGGAGGCGCGGCTCCCGTCCGTACCGCCGGCACCCGAGGCGCCGGGACAGCCGGCAAGTAGGCCGTCGAGGCCGCCCGCTCACGCCCCGTCCAGGCCTCCGTCCAGGCCACCCTCCATGCCGCCGTCGGTGCTCAAGGAGATCGCGGAGGACTACCTGTCCGGAGCGGCCGCGGTCTTGCCTCCCCAGCCTGTCAGCGTGGAGCCGCAGGGGCAGCCCTCCTCGCGCGCCCCGGAGCAGCCCGCGGTCGCCGCGAGCCAGGCCGATCTCGGCAAGACCATCCCCGGGGCGGCCGCCATGCTGGACTTCGTGGCGAGGAAATCGAGGCCGCCCTCGATCCCGGGCTACTCCGTCGAGGCCGCGGACCTGATCACCCTCTCCGAGGTCCTGCACATAATCGAGCAGGCCGACACGGCGATCGACGTCGTGGACGTGCTCCACAGGTATGCGCTGCAGTTCTTCGATCTCGTGATCATGCTCCGCTACGGCAAGGGACGCTTCGAGGTCACGGGAGTCAGCTCGCGGGGCTGGGCGTGGCCGGTGGACAGGATCTCGACCCGGTTCCTGGGGTACGACCAGCTGCCCGAGACCATCCGTAAGCTGGGCCAGCCCTTCCTGGGGCCGCTCGACCCCGACATGAAGATCTCGGAGGTCCTCGGATCGGTGGGCAGGCCCGTGCCGCTCAATGCCATGATGATGCCCATCTCCCTGAAGGGCAGGGCGATCATCGTGATCTACGGGGACAACGGGCCGCGCGGCACCACGTTCGACGAGGTCAACGACCTCTTCCACGCGACGTGGGTGGCCTCGAACCGGCTGCTCCAGCTCCTCGAGAGGCGGCGTGGCTAGTCCGGGTCCTGGCCTGGCAGGATGACGTCGTCGTTCTCCGGGCGCAGGTCCTTCACGTCGGCCCACAGGCCCGGCGAGATCAACAGCTGGCCGGGCTGTCGCCCGCCCTTGGTCCCGAGCTCGTCCTTGAGCGAGTAGAGCACGTCCACGATCGATCTCCAGCGCCACCCGGGCGGGAGCGTTCGCGACAGCCTCGAGAGCTCGTCGTCCGAGGGATCCTCGCCGTGGGCCTTGAGGTGCGTGCGCCACCACTTCTTGAGGTAGGGCGGCGATGCCACGTGCCACGCGCCCGACACGTCGACCGCCGTGTACGGGCCGCGATCGAGGACGGTCGTCTTCACGGTCTTGCCGCCGGCCCTCACGTACACGGTCGATCCGCACGGCAGCCACCTGTGGGCGACGCCCTCGCGCTCGCCGTCCCACTTCCACTCGGACTTGGGCTCACCCATCTTCTCCGTGCAGGAGAGGTGCTTGCCAACGGGGTCGTAGAAGGTCAGGTAGCCCGTGTAGAGCAGCATCAGGGTCAGCTTCTTGGCAAGTATCGCAGGCATCGCTCCGCAGGCGCCAGCGTACACTCTAGCGGTCGCCCGCCTCAAGCCCCCCCTGCCCCCGGCCCCCCCGGCCCCCCCGCGCACCGGGCGACTGAGCCATCCGCGCTGTGGCCCGTTCTACCGCTTCAACGGCTTCGACGGCTGCACTCCACTCATCGTATGGGCCTCTTCAGGGGTTTTCAAGGCCGTTGTCGGATACTCACATGGGGGCGGAACGGTGGAGGCCGAGGTGAAACGGGCGAAATCCTGTGCGCCGCGGCTGCCCGGACGATACTGCGTATTTGATTCGGCGATAGTGATCGATATTCCAGGATTCGAGA
>CAZGVR010000320.1:335-5126 GCA_964528945.1 uncultured Myxococcales bacterium | reverse complement strand
CCGCCCTTTGCACGCGCCACGCCACGATGCTCGCGACCATCACGGCAGCAGCGACGGCGGCCGCCGTCACCAGGCGCCTCGCCCTCGCCGCGGCCCCGCCGCCCGGTTCCTTCGGATTCATTACAGCGCTCATGTCCTTGCCCTCCCGCATGATCCGGTCTTCCCGTTCGATAGGACGGCATCGAGCCTCGTTGCCGCCCTCATGGCTGGATCCCTCCCGATACGCAGAGCGTCCCGGAGCAGACAGGGCCCGTGGTCCCCATCCCTGCCTGCCGCAGCGTGAGCCCTCCGCTCGTGAGCGCGCTGCCGCCGATGACGCGCACGCCGCCCTCGACGAGCGCGAGCCCCCCGTCTGGCCCTACGTCCGGCCCCGGGTCCTCGCCGTCGGGCTCGCCCGCAGTGTCCGCTCCGTCAGGCTCCTCCGGCGAGTCCTCGCCGTCCACTAGGTCCGCAGGCGGGTCCGCGCCGGCATCGGGCAGATCCCTGTCGTACCCGTACGGCCAACCGCACGCAGGCAGCACGGCCAGGAGCGCACCGAGTCCCAGCGTAATAGCAACCCTATCCGATGTTCTCCATGTCGTCATGCCTGCAAACCTCCCCCGTGCCACGACGGTCACGAGTCGCCTCATCAGCCGCCGCCGATCTTGCCCATGAAATCCTGGTCCCCTCAATGAGACCAGCACCGAGGACAACGCACGCGAAGCGTATCTCCGCTACCCCTCACCCAGCCTCGATGATCGAGTCGACCGCGGAGACTATCCTCCTGCACGCTGCAGGAGCAGCCTCCACTGGCGGGGAGAGGTCGATCCTTCTGGGGTACCTGGCCATGGTGGCGAACGGCGTGAGGAACTGGCAGTCCCTCGCCGAGATTGATGCCACCGGAAGGACCTTCTGGATCTCCTCCAGCAGGAAGACCAGGTCGTGGACGTGTGGCGGCTCCACGCCTGTCGCGGCCAGGAGCGCCTTCATTGATTTCTCGGCCGCCTGCTGGGCGTGGAATGCTATGGCATCCCGGAGCCGGGGAGCGTGCTCCAGCGCAACGGCCATCATCTCCAGGTCCTCGTCGCGCTTGGCGATCCAGGGGGCTACATCCGGATCATCCTTCGGCTTCATAGATCACCTTGCCGGTCTTCACCGCGTGGGCAATTACACCCGACGACCAGGAGACCTCGTCCTCGTACTCGCGCGGAGTGAGAACTATCAGGTCCATGGGAGCGTGGACCACCCTTGCGGCAAGTCTTGCGTCGATCGCCACCTCCCAGGTGGGCCGCTCCGTGTCCACAATCACGAGGAGATCCCAGTCGCTCATGGGCCGGGAGGCCTCCCGAGCGCGTGATCCGAACAGGATGATGCGCTCCGGGCGCGTCGCACCCACGATGGCATCCCTGATCGCCTCCAGGGTTTCCCTGTCGTTCATCCCGTGCCCTCTCGCGCTTCACGCCCATGCTAGCGCAGCACGGGGCCCGCGACAACAACGACGTTCGCGACCACGTTCGCCACGGGCACCGACATGACACGGCCGGCGGAAGCGAATAGACTCGGCCCTGTGCGAGGGTTGCAGGAATGAGCCGGAGGAGGGCGCCCGGACCGGGGATCGTCGCGCTGGCGGGCGTACTGCTCGCGGGCTGCTCGAGGTGCGGCCCAGGCCCCATGCCCGGGCCGGACCCCGACATCGAGGAGGCGCCGGCCGACGATCCGGTCGAGGAGCCGGCACGGGCCAGGCTACCCAAGCACGACTGGAACGGCATCACCGTGATGATGCACGAGGAGGAGGTCCGCAAGGCGCTCGGGGCGATCGGGTTCGACGTGGTCCCATCCAAGGCGACGAGGTTCCCGCTGCTGGACGCGGCCAGGCACGAGGTGAAGCTGCTCGAGGTCGGGAAGTTCTCGCCCTCGGTGATCGTGCTGGAGACCCTGAAGCGCCGCGGCGAATGCCAGCTGAACTCGGTGTACGGCGTCAAGCTGTGGTTCCACGCGAACCGGCTTTATGCGTTCGAGCCTTCGTACCACGCGGACCCCGTGGACCTCGTGGAGCCCGGGGACGTGGCGGTCCCGCCCGGCGAGATGGAGAAGCGGCTCGCGGAGACATTCGGTCCTCCCGGATGGCGGAAGGACGTGGAGGGCGGCGGCGGCGTCTCGTTCTGGTCGGACGAGGATCTCGTGCTGGTATTCGACGTCCCGGCTCCTGCCGGACCGCCCAGCTACTCCTTGACATTCGTCTCGCACAGGGGAAACGAGCTGCTCGGCAAGCTGGTCTCGAAGCTGAAGCCGAGGTGAGCGGATCGTCCGGGCGGCCGCGGCTCACTCCGGGATGACGCAGCGGTAGACCTTGGCCCCGATGAACATCTCCAGCAGCTCGCGATCCAGGTTGCCGTCCTTGACCTCGAAGCCGAGTATGTCGAGCGCCTTCTGGACCGGAACGGCCTTCTTGTATGGACGGTCCGATGCCGTCAGCGCGTCGAAGATGTCGGCTATGGCCATCATCTTGGACTGCACCGGGATCTCGGCGTCGCGGAGGCCGGCCGGGTACCCGGTCCCGTTCAGCTTCTCGTGGTGCGCCCCGGCGATCTCGGGGAGGCGGCGGAAGCGCTTGCCCCACGGGATCAGCCTGAGGAAGTCGTAGGTGTGGCTCGCGTGGGATCTGATCTCCGCCATCTCCTCGGCCGTGAGCGTTCCCTTCCGGATCTTCAGGTACTCGGCCTCGCTGTCGCTGAGGAGCCTCACCTCTTCCCCGCCATCGCCCCTCATGGTCGAGCGGGCGATCTCGTCGATGATCTCGAAGTCCCCTTCCGGCAGTATCGTGGGCTGGTCCGCGCGCCTGACGACCTCCTTGTACTCACGCAGCTTCCGCTCGAGCGACTTCCACGACGACTCCCTGGCCGCCAGCTCGGACTGCGGAGCGCCCCGCCGGAGGAGGTCGATCTGGCCACGAAGGTGGACCGCCTCCTGCCACCTTAGAACGTGGTCGAGACGGGCGAGGATCAGGTCCAGGTTGAGCGGAGGCAGCTTGTTCGCCTTCACGAGGACGGTCTCGCGCACCCCCACCTTCCCGAAGTCGTGCAGGAGGGCCGCGATCCGCAGCTCCTCGAGGTCGCTCGCGTCGAACTTCAGGAACCCGTACCTCCCGGACTCCACGCGGTCGACGGTCTTGGCGAGCTCGACCGTGAGAGCGGACACCCTGCGCGAGTGCCCGCTCGTGGTCGGATCCCGCTGCTCGATGGCCTGCACCGATGCGTTCACGAAGCCCTCGAACATCATCTGGATCTCCGAGTACAGCTGGGCGTTCTCGAGGGTGATCCCGGCCTGCGACGCGAGGGACACGAGCAGGTCGCGGTCGTCCTGCCCGAAGGGCACGACCCACCTGTCGCAGTCCGGAGGGCTGGAGAGCCGGGCGGCAGGATCCGTCTTCTTGTTTATCAGCTGGATGACGCCGATGACCTCGTCCCGGTGGTTTATCATGGGAACGGTCAGAATGGAGCGCGTCCTGTAGCGGAGCTTCTCGTCGACCTCCCGGGAGTGCTTGAAGCCGAGGGAGGGATCCATGGCGTACGCGTCGTCGATCGCAAGGGGCTCCCTCTTCAGCACGACATAGCCCGAGATCGAGGCGGTGGAGACGTCCATCACGAACTCCGACACCTGCATGGGCACGGAGTCGTTCTGGGCCAGCTTGAAGCGGAGCTTCCGGATCTCCGTGCCGGCGGCCCCGGGCTCGACGACGTAGATGGAGCCGGCATCGGCGCCGGTCAGCTCGCGGCTCTTGCGGAGGATCAGCGCGAGGAGCGCGTTCACGTCCCGCTCCGTGGATATCGCCCGCGTGACCTCGAGCAGGTTCCTGAGGCGCTCTTCAGCCGTCCACATTTCCGTTCCGGTCCCTTTCCTCGTATGCCTGTATGATGCGCTGGATCAGCGGATGGCGGACGACGTCCTCGCGCGAGAACGTGCACCTGGCAATCCCCGGGATCGAGGCCAGCAGATCGAAGGCATCCACGAGCCCGGAGGTCTTGCCGGGATCGAGATCGACCTGCGTCACGTCGCCCGTCACCACCGCCTTGGAGTCGAACCCGATCCGTGTCAGGAACATCTTCATCTGCGCGACCGTCGTGTTCTGCGCCTCGTCCAGGATCACGAACGATCCGTTGAGGGTCCTGCCGCGCATGAAGGCGAGCGGCGCCACCTCGATGATCCCGCGGTCGATGAGGTCGCGGCTCTTGTCCGGATCCATCATGTCGTCCAGCGCGTCGTACAGCGGTCGCAGGTAGGGGTTCACCTTGTCCGCGATGTCGCCCGGGAGGAAGCCCAGCTTCTCCCCGGCCTCCACCGCGGGACGGGTCAGTATTATCCGGCGAACGACCTTCCTCTTGAGTAATGAGACCGCCAGGGCCATGGCCAGGTAGGTCTTCCCGGTGCCGGCGGGCCCGACCGCGAAGACGATGTCCCTGGAGCGGATGGCGTCCACGTACCTCTTCTGCGCCGGGGAGCGCGGCGTGATCAGGCGGTGACCGGGCGCCGACCAGACGACGTCGGTGGCGACCTCGGACACCGACGTGCCGGGATCGGCGACCGCGGCCCTCACGAGACGCTCGACGTCCTCGGGCCGCGCCGGCGTGCCGGCGCGGTGCGCCGCCTGGAACTGTGCGATCAGCTGCCCGACGCGATCGACGTCTTCCCGTCGATCATGATCCCGATGTTCCTGGCCATGGTGGACCAGACCATCGTGTCGACGGCGCTGCCCGCCATCGCCGCCGAGCTCGGGGACGTCGAGCGGGTGTCGTGGATCGTCGTGTCGTACCT
>CAZGVR010000320.1:0-325 GCA_964528945.1 uncultured Myxococcales bacterium | reverse complement strand
CAAGCGCCTGCTCGAGCACGTCCAGGGTCCGCCGATCCGAGCCGAAGAACTCCAGCAGGAACGCAGCGTCCTGCACCTCGATCTCCATGCGGGCGTCGTCTTCGCGCCGGTGCACGTCGCGACGGGAATGGTTGCCGTTCACGCTCATGGCACCCGACGGCCTTCCCCCCCCCCGAGGCCGCCCGCGTGTCCGACGACCTGGACGACCACCTTCCTCTCGCGCGCATTGTTGTCGAAGTCGAGCAGTACTACCTGCTGCCATGTTCCCAGCACCCGCCCGCCCTCGTGCACAGGCATGGACAACGACGGCCCGAGGAGCGCGGCG
>CAZGVR010000319.1:3482-5135 GCA_964528945.1 uncultured Myxococcales bacterium | reverse complement strand
GATGCAGGCGTGGCCGACGAGATGCACAGGATCGGACGTGATCGTCTGCGTCAACGTGGATCCCTCGGACGCGGACGGTCGCGAGGTCATCGTCCCTTGCACCGACGGGACGGCTTGCGACGATATCTACGGGCTCCTCAGCGCATGCTTCACCTCCGACTGCACCACGCCCGACGACTACCCGGTCTGCAGGGGGGACGCCGTGGACCAGTGCATCCTTCCTGGAGTACACGCCAGGTACGACTGCGCGGAATTCGCGCGCGGGTCGGGCTCCGGCTGCGTGATGGTGGACGATGGGATGGGTGGGACCGAGGCGGCCTGCGTGCCCACGGGCGCCGCCTGCGACGAGTCCACATTCGTTCAGAGTTGTAGCGGTTCCTCCACGATCCGCTGCGAAATGGGGTTCGAGTACTCGACGGACTGCTCAGGGATCCAGCCCGGCTGGACCTGCAATCCGTCGAGCGGGGATTGCGTGCCCGAGCTTTCCAGCTGGGCATGCACGGTTCCCGATACCGGGGTGTGTGACTGTGACGACGTGATCATATGCGATCCCACGGTGGGAGAGGATGTCAGGCTTCACTGCCCGGACGTGGGCATGAGGACTTGCCTGGACACGGGAACCGAGGCCACATGCGTGCCGTGACCTGCGACGATCAGATGCAGTAGAAGCCGAGCGTCTCGCCGGTCCAGCCGCACCCTTGGCCGCATGCGGTGCAGTTCCTCTCGAAGATCTCACCGTCGGCGCACCACCGTGCGACCCCCTCCGGAGTGCACTCGCCCACGAACTCCAGTCCGGTGGCGTCGCACGGCCCGGGGGGCAGGCAGCGTGACCGTCCAGACGAATCGGGTCCGCAGTGGTATCCGAAATCGGGGCAAGGATGGATCAGGATGCTCCCGTCCTCGCACCACACGGCTGCTCCCGCCTCGTCGCATCGACCGTTCAATGTCTCGCCGCTGCAGGGATCCGTCACCAGGCACCTGTAATGGCCCTCGCCATCGATCTGGCAGGCCGACCCGGAAGGGCAGACGTCCTCGTGGAGGACGCCATCGGCGCAATAGATCGACGTGCCGCTACCGTCGCAGCGGCCGAACACGGTCTCGCCCTCGCACGGGTCGATCGGCAGGTAGGACCGGATGAAGCTCGCGTTGTCGGGCGCGTCGGTCCGCGGGTAGAAGCTGTTGCCCAGGCAGTCATCCGAGTCGCCGGAGGACAGGGCGCCGTGGGTCCGGATGCCGAGGACCGGATCGTTCCAGAGGAGCGGACCTCCTGAGTCACCCTGGCACGTGCCGTTGGATCCGGTGCCCGAGACGGTGAAGATGTGGCTGTTCTCCCAGCTGACCCTGAGAACGGTCCACCACTTGAGCGAGTTCGTGTAGTCGCCAGGAGCCGTCATCCCGTACCCGACAGCCTGCACGTTCTCCCCGGCCAGGCTCTGGATATCGAGCTGCGGTGGGATAGGTGTGATGCCGTCGTCCATGGGGTTGCTGGCCAGTGTCACTATCGCGAGGTCGTACTCCACGTATCCGCCGCCGTACAGGGGATGGGCCACGTACGACAGGGACGAGTACTCGTGTGTGGGGTAGTACGCATCCCTTCCCGTGTAGAACCTGATGTAGCTGGGATGGGACGAGACGCAGTGGGCTGCGGTCAGC
>CAZGVR010000319.1:3079-3472 GCA_964528945.1 uncultured Myxococcales bacterium | reverse complement strand
CGTGCCTGTGCACGCTGCCGTGCCTGCCAGGTTCAGGTAGCCGGCGGCCTCGGCCTGCGATTCGGTTAGCGGCACGGTCGTTGGGTCCCAGTAGGCCGACCCACCTATGATGCCGCCCGTGGCGATCTTGACGTCACCGCACGTATCGGTTCCCAGGTGCTCCTTCGAATCCGAGCAGCCTGGCGAAAAGAGCATCGTCGTTAAGCACGAGGTTGCAATCAGGGCGGATCTCATGGGCGAAGATTATCATCTGGTGCGTGTGCTCGCAAGCGGACCGGCCGGCTACCACCCATCGCCCGCGCGTCTAGCGTCTGCGCCTGAGCCTGACGCGTGCCGCAGGTCCCACCCCCACCAACGCGTCGGTCGTGGTTCCTGGAACCGTCGAAACGCCTC
>CAZGVR010000319.1:0-3069 GCA_964528945.1 uncultured Myxococcales bacterium | reverse complement strand
GCGTGCTCCCGGATCGCCCCCTCGATCGATTCCCTCTCGCTCCGGTAGGCCTCCTCGATCTGCCTACGCAGCGAGACGAGGCGCACCAGCCGATCCACGAGCGCGGAACCCGGATCGGTCCCGCCTGCCTCCCCTGCCTTCCTGGCGGCCTCGACGTAGCTGAACTCCGGGCAGACGTGGCTCCACTCGCACCACGGGCACAGCCTCGACGGTCGAGCAGGCCAGTCGACGGAAGCCTCGATCGTCGCGATGTCGGCGGCGATCTCGGCTCTCAGGCGATCCATCCTCGCGGACCCGATCTGGAAAGAGACCAGGATCCCCTTTCTCAGGTAGTGCCACACGCACATGATGCCGCCCGTGCTGGCGTCGGGTATATCGTGCCGGACCGCGAGGGCGTACAGGGCAGGCTGCCGGGATCCCTCTATCTCCTCGCGCGACGGCACGTGGCTGCCGGTCTTGTAGTCGTGGATCTCGATCCTGCCGGGACCAGATCTCGCGATCCTGTCAATCCGGCCGGCGAGGAGGGGCGCGTCAGGATCCGGTCCCAGAGGTATTCGGAAGCTCCACTCGGTTGCGATCAGCGGTCCACGCACGAACGGCCCGTTTATCTCGTAGTAGTTGCGAACGCAGCGCTCGCCGATCTCCGCCATGGATTCCCTGGACCTGGTGGGAAGCACCAGCCGTATCGAGTCGCTCCATCCGTCATGGTAGGACGTCCTGAATCGTTCGATGACCTCCTGCAGGATGGCCGTCGTCCCTTCCTCGGCGCGAGCGTGGAGCCACTCGAGTGCGGCGTGCACGCTCTTGCCGGCATGCTGCTCGATTGAATCCCCGAGAGGCGGGCGTGACGGTGGATCCACGTGGCCGTACCGGTAGGCGAGAGGGCATTTGCCGAACAGTTCGAGAGCAGAATAGGAGTACGAGGTCATGCCAGTCGAGAATGCCCCTCGCATGGGACGTTGGCAAGCGAGGATTGCCCCTTGCCCGCGACCCGGTCATCGGCCAAGATTTCACCGCTGACGGAAGGTATTGAGATGTCCAGTCGCGAAGCCGTGTTCCTCTCGGTCCCCCTCTACATGTGCGTCCTTCTCCTAGTTGGGGCCTGCGGGGGGCATGGCAGGTCGCCGGGTCCGGCCGAGCCGGACGAGCCCGAGGATCCCCTGTGGGCCGTGGACATGCGGCCCGACATGGAGAAGAGCTGCAGCGGCGGCGACGGGGATGCATGCGTGATGCTCGGAGTCATGCTCCACGAGGGACAGGGCCTGCCAGTCGATCCGGTTGCCGCCCGTGAAGCTTTCGTGAAGGGGTGCGACGCGGGACAGGCCGAGGCATGCTTCCTCCTCGGCACAATGACCGCCGAGGGCAAGGGCGGCCCTGCCGACGGGGCTGCTGCCCGAGCGCTGTTCGAGAAGGCCTGCGACGGCGGGGATCCGGGCGGGTGCCATCTCCTGGGCATGATGATGCTGGAGGGCAAGGGCGGTCCTGCCGACGAGGAGCAGGCCACTGACTTCTTCGGCAAGGCCTGTGACGGCGGCGAGCCAAGGGGGTGCTACGTTCTCGGCCGTCTCCTCTACGACCTGGGCGGGTCGCCAGCGGACATGGTGGACGCTCGAGCCCTCTTCCAGAAGGCATGCCAGATGGGCGACGGCGGTTCGTGCATGATGCTGGCGGTCATGTGGCAGAAGGGGGAGGGCGGAGACGGGGATCCGGACATGGCAGTGCTGATCCTGCAGAGGGCGTGCGAGCTCGGCGAAGCCGAGGCTTGCGACGCGGTCGAGGGCAAGGGCCTGGAGGTCGTGCCCCCTCCCGGGAGCTGATGCGCGCCCGGCGAACGTTCGCGGCAGCCCCGAGGTGATGATGGCGATCCCTGCCTTCGGGTTCCGCTGCGGTAGCGAGATCGTGTTCGGCCGCGGGGTCCTCGCCCGCCTCGGCACGATCGCGTCCTCCCTGGGTCGGCGTGCCTTCATCGTTCACGGCAATGCCCACCTATCGGCAGCGGGGCAGCACGCCCTCGTGCGGTCGATGCTCGATGGATCCGGGATACACTCCACGTCCGTGGGAATCCGCGGCGAGCCGGACGTGGAAACGGTGGATGCGGCCGCCGGGCTTGCAAGGGCAGGTCGGACAGACCTCGTGATCGGCATCGGTGGCGGATCCGTGATCGACGCGGCCAAGGCCGTTTCCGGCCTGATCTCGAATCCCGGCAATGCGCTGGACTACATGGAGGTGGTGGGGAAGGGCAGGGAGCTGGAATCCCCGGCCGTTCCACTCGTTGCCGTGCCCACGACTTCCGGCACCGGTACGGAGGTGACGCGCAACGCGGTAATGACATCCCGGGAGCCTGCCTTCAAGGCCAGCATGAGGAGCCAGCACCTCGTGCCCAGAGTGGCCCTCGTGGACCCGGCCCTGACAGATTCGCTTCCGCCGGGATTGACTGCCACAACCGGACTTGACGCGCTGACCCAGCTGATCGAGTCAAGAACGTCATCCCGCTCGAACCCGGTCACCGCTGCCCTCGCCGTTCGCGGGATCCGGCTCTGCTCGTGGGCGCTCGGGCGTGCCTTCGGTGACGGTGCCGACACGGAGGCTCGAGACGCCATGTCCCTAGCCGCGCTCCTGAGCGGCATCTGCCTTTCCAACTCCGGGCTCGGGGCCGTGCACGGGCTGGCAGCTCCGCTCGGGGCAGCCTTCCCGGTCCCGCACGGGGCCGCGTGCGCCATCCTCCTCCCCGGCGTCATGGAGGCCAACGTGAAGGCCCTGCGGACCGGGTCCACTTCCCCTGGAACGCCCGGCGAAGCGCTCGCGGCCTACGCAGAGGTCTGCTCGGCGCTGTGCGGAAGCCGTGCGATGGCCGGCGGCGTCGTTCCCGGGCCCGAGCAGATCGATGAGGGGCTGCGCCTGGTGCGCGAGCTGGTCACGGCCCTGGGAATGCCTCGCCTGGGCTCCTTTGGCTTGACTTCCGGGGACGTCCGGCACATGGCCAGGCTGGCCCTGTCCTCGAGCTCCATGAAGGGGAATCCAGACCTCCTGACATAGGCCCACATCGAGATGTCCGCTTTCCCGCTCCGG
>CAZGVR010000318.1:358-5205 GCA_964528945.1 uncultured Myxococcales bacterium | reverse complement strand
GGCCGCGAAAGAGACCTGGTTGCCGGCCGAACACTTCGGCACGGCGGCGCTGGGCGGCCAGAGCGGCGGCGGCCGCCCCGACATGGCCCAGGCCGGCGGTCCCGATCCCAGCAAGGCCGACGCCGCGCTGGCGGAGATCGAGAAGGCGCTGGCGCAGAAGCTGGCGGCATAAGAACGCTGCCCACGTTCACGTCATCCTGAGCGAAGCGAAGGATGACGCGCTTTGGAAAGGCCAAGATCGTGATGACCGGCCCTGACATCGTGCCGGACTCGGTCGCGAGCCACCTCCGCGCGCGAGGCATCGGCGCGAGGGCAGGAGCCGGGCTGGACATCAGGCTCGTGAAGTTCTTCAGCTTCGGGGTCGCGGTGGACGTCGGCTTCCTCTACTTCAGCAACAAGGGGGGGAAGAGCTGGGGGCTCAGCACTGACGTCCTCGGACGCCTCACGTTCCACATCTGATGATCGGCCGGGGGCGGGCGGCCGGGGTACTCAGGCCTGCACGATCCGCTGGACGATGTAGGTCGGGATCCCTTCCTTCTGCTCGAAGGCCTGGGCGAACTTCCACGCCTCCTTGTGGGAGAAGAAGGGACCGATCCGGACACGCCAGAGTACGCCACGGTCCTCGGTGGAGGCCTGCACCAGGAAGGCCTTGTAGCCGGCCTTGCGCAGCTGGGTGACGTAGCCTGCCGCCTCGTCCTTGTCGGAGAACGAGTTCACGTGGATCGTGAAGACGCCCTTCTCTCCAGGCTTCGGCAGGGCGATGCGCGCGGGCTCGGAGTAGGCCGCGATCCCGGGCATGGCAGGCACCTTGAACGTCTCGTCCCATCCGGCGAGGAGCGTAGCGCCGGCCTGACCGGACCCGGCATCGACGGGCATCGGCGAATCGACGTCCTCCGCTGCGGGAACGAGCGGGGGGGTCACGCCGGGATCCGAGGGCTTGCCGAGGACCTCGTGGAAGCTGAGCGTCTCGGGTGGGGCCACGAGCTCCATGCCCTCGGCGGCCTCCGCACCGCCCTTCGCGATCAGATCGTCGAGCGGATCGCGCGCCTTCCTGCCTGCATCCTCGGGCTTGCGACGGCCGATGTACAGCCCGACCACGAAGATGGCCAGGCCCGCCACGATCCCCGCGGCAAGTATGACGGACACCTTCTGCCTGTCCAGCTTGACCGAGTGGCTCGCCGTGATCCTGTCGAGGTCTCGCATTGTCTTGCCTCCCGGGCTCGCATCCCCCGCTGCCCGATGACTACATTGTAGCATGAGGTAGTACTAGATGTCAACTTATGTGACCCGCTGGCAGGAGAGCGCGGCGGGAGGGCAGCCGGTGCCCGGGGTTCAGCGGCCGACCAGGTCGATCTCCATCGCCTCGGAGAAGACGCGGAAGCCCGATCGCTCGTAGAGCCGCCGCGCCCCGTTGCCGGCCGTGACGTTCAGGACGACGCGCCCGTAACCGCGCTCACGGAGCCAGGCGAGCCCCTCGGCCAGAAGCCTGCCTCCGATGCCGTTCCTCCTGGCGCCGGGCTCGACCCACAGGTCCGAGATGCTCCCGACCGGCGCCGTGGTCTTGAGGACGAATCGGGCCTTCGAGAGCACGATGAACCCGACGATCGCCCCGGCGCGCTCGGCCACGATCACGGCCCCGCCTCGCACGTGGCCCGCGATCGAACGCTTGACGTGCCTCTCGGTGAGCCAGCCGCGCGCCACGTCCGACCCGTACTCCCGCCTGTGCTCGTCCAGCAGATCGAGGCTCATCCGCACGAGCTCGGGCCGGTCGTGCCTGTTCGCTATCCTGGTGGACACCCCTTCCAAAGGAGGTCAGTCCCCGATGTCATCGCCAGCGGGTGTCGCCTTGGAGCCGTCGATCCGCTCTATGTCCAGTTCGCGCTCCCGGGAGATCTCGTAGATCTTCTGGAAGACCGCCGGGAAGCCGCGGGTGAGCTCCATGAACCTGTCCCGGGGAAGGAACAGCAGCGCCGCACCGGACAGCGCCTGGACCGTGGCGGTCGCGGGCTTGTTCATGACGGTCGAGATCTCGCCGAACACGTCGCCGGCTCGCAGCGTGGACAGGTAGACGATCTCGGAGCTCCTCTTCTTGCTGCGGCTCGCGGACCACGGCCATCTCCCCGCTGACGACCAGCCAGATGCCCTTGCCATCCTCGCCCTCGTGGATGACCTCCTGCCCGGGGTCGACGAAAAGCCTGTCGAACATCCTCACCACCCGGGCCCTCTCCGCTGGCGCCAGGGGGTGGAGGATGGGGGAGATGCTCATGAGGTTCTCGAGGAGACGGATCTCGCAGAACGTGACGATGACGTCCGCGACCTCCGGGAGATCCTCGGCGATCTTCTCTATCTCGTCGATCGAGGCCACCAGCGCGATACCGCCGGTCCGCGCCTCCACGGTCGCGCTCCTCGGTGTGCGCGCGACAATGCCCATCTCCCCGAGGAGCGCACCCGGGCCCAGCACCGCAAGGTCCTTGCGCTTCTGGCTCCTCAGGAGCATGTGGACGTTCACCTCGCCTCGAGCGAGGAGGTACATCTCGTCGGAGGGCTTGCCCTGCTCCATCAGCGTGTCCCCTGGCCAGAAGCGCCTTATCTCGAAGGCGTCCAGCAGGCGGAGGAACCCGGCCGGGCCCAGGGCACCGAACATGGGGAAGTAAGGTACGGCAGGACGCCTCTCCGACATGGTCCGTCCGAGCTTCGCGGACTCGGTGGCGGACGCCATGATGCGATCGGCCTCGCCGACGAGGAAGCCCTTCTCGGGCCTGAAGTTCTCGAGCTTGGCCTCGTCGACCGCGGAGGGGAGCGGCGGCGGCGGCAGCACCCTGTCCTGGACCCTGCCGGACCCCTTGCCGTAGAGGATGGTGACCAGTCCCCGCAGATCGCTCGCGTCGCCGCCAGCGCCGTCGATCTCGCGGATGCAGACCAGCGCCATGGGCAGGTTCCCGCTCTCGGCGAACTCCTCTCCCACGCCGGCCAGTCCCTGGATCCCGACCCTGGCCTCTCCCAGCTCGACGCAGAGGCTCGCGGCCAGGTACCAGGCGGTGTGGTCGGCGGCGTTCTCGGTCAGGAACGCCAGCGCCATCCTGAGAGATTCCTCGGGACGCTCGTCCAGGCGCAGGTTGAGCATTGCATCATGGGTCAGCGTCATGCGGTGAATAGTGCATGACCGCCCATCGCCGGTCAACCGGGAAGGGGACCATGATCTCGACTTGACACGATCCATCCAGTCAAATACAAAACTTCCCGATTCCAGGTTCCTGGAAGACCCGAAGTTCACATGCGAAACCGTGATGGCATGAACTGGAAACCGACATCCGAGACCGAGGCGAAGCTGGATGCGATCCTGGTGGGCTATCCCGACAAGAGGGCGGCATGCATCCCCGCCCTGTACCTCGCCCAGGACGAGCTGGGATGGGTCCCGGACGACGCCATCGCCTGGGTGAGCCGGAGGCTCGACCTCGCCAAGAGCCAGGTGGAGGGCGTGGCAACGTTCTACACCATGTTCAACAAGCACGAGGTCGGCAGGTTCCACCTCGAGCTGTGCACCAACATCTCCTGCTCCCTCTGCGGGGCCGAGCAGGTGCTGGCCGCGTTCGAGAAGGAGCTCGGGATCTGCCCTGGCGAGACCACCAAGGACGGGATGTTCACCCTGCACGAGGTCGAGTGCCTGGCCACCTGCGGATTGGGCCCGGCTCTGCAGGCGGGGGACGAGATCCACGAGAACCTGACCCCGGCAAGGGTCACCGAGCTCGTCTCCGAGCTGAGGAAGAGGGGGTGAGCCATGGAGGAGCGCTTCCTCACCCGCAACTTCGACAAGCCAGAGGCGGTGACCCTCGCCGGGTACGAGAAGCTGGGCGGGATGAAGGCGGCCCGGAAGGCCCTGGCCATGAAGCCGGAGGAGGTCGTGGCCGAGGTCAAGGCCGCGAACCTGAGGGGGCGCGGCGGTGCAGGGTTCCCGGCAGGCGTGAAATGGGGCTTCCTGCCCGACAACGGGAGACCCCGCTACCTGGTCGTCAACGCCGATGAGGGCGAGCCAGGGACGTACAAGGACCGCCAGCTCATGGAGCGTGATCCGTTCCAGCTCCTCGAGGGCATCCTCATCACGTGCCACGCGATCAAGGCTGGCAAGGCCTACATCTACGTGCGCGGTGAGCTGGTGTAGTCGGCCAGGACCCTCGAGAAGGCCATCGAGGAGCTCGAGGCCAAGCGCTACCTGGGCAAGCGTTGCATGGGTTTCGCGCTCGACCTGGACGTGGTCGTGCACCGGGGCGCCGGGGCGTACATCTGCGGCGAGGAGACGGCTCTCCTCAACTCCCTCGAGGGCAAGCGCGGGGAGCCGCGTCTCAAGCCCCCCTTCCCTGCCGTGGCCGGTGCCTTCGCCGATCCGCCCATCGTCAACAACGTCGAGACGATCTCCTCGGTCCCGCACATCATCGAGCGTGGAGGCGACTGGTTCCACAAGCTCGGCGTGGAGGGCGACGGCGGCACCCGGATCTTCTGCGTGAGCGGCCACGTCGCGAGGCCGGGGCTCTACGAGCGGCCGGTCGGGTACAACCTGAGGAAGCTCCTGCTCGAGGACTGCGGCGGCGTGCGCGCGGGGAACCAGTTGAAGGCCGTGATCCCGGGCGGCAGCTCGACCCCGGTGCTCCTGCCCTCGGAGGTCGACGTCCCCCTGAGCGTCGAGGGGCTCAAGAAGGTGAAGACCATGATCGGATCGGCCGCGATCATAGTCATGGACGACACCGTCTGCACCGTGCGAGCAATGTGGAGGCTCTCACGCTTCTACCACCACGAGTCCTGCGGCCCGTGCACGCCGTGCCGTGCCGGGTGCGGCTGGATCGAGAAGCTGT
>CAZGVR010000318.1:0-348 GCA_964528945.1 uncultured Myxococcales bacterium | reverse complement strand
TGCCCGCTCGGCGACGCGTGCGCGACGCCGACCCTCACCTTCATCCAGAAGTTCCGCAAGGAGTTCGAGGAGCACATCCAGAAGAAGGCCTGCCCGCTCGGAAGCAGGTTCGTGCCGCCGTGGGAGGCCAAGTAGGCGGTCCGGACCGCCTGGCGGAGTTGCGATGACGTTGACCCAGATCATCTTCTACGCACTGGCGGCGATGGCGACCGTCGGCGCCCTCGTCGTCATCACCTCGCGGTCGGCGATGCGCTGCGCGGTCGGGCTGCTCGCGACCGTTCTGGCCCTTGCCGGGGTGTACTCGCTCATGCACGCGCACCTTGTCGCGATCATGCAGGTGCTGGTGTA
>CAZGVR010000317.1:0-5213 GCA_964528945.1 uncultured Myxococcales bacterium | reverse complement strand
CGATATTCCGGGGATGGCATGAGCTTCGACGAAGAGATAAAGGACATGAAGAAGGAGATCGTGGAGAGCCGCGGTCTCGCCATCCGCACCAACAACCTGGTGAACTCGCTCGGCGCGGACATCAAGACCATCGCCAAGAGGCAGGTCGGGTTCGAGCGACGGATCACCTTGAACAGCGCGGTCTCCTACGTCCTGTTCGTGGTCCTGATCTTCGTGGGGTTGAATCTCGCCTACCACTTCCAGGGCGTCAAGCTGAAGAGCGAGAAGGACGAGATCCAGAAGAAGCTGGCGAGCGTCAAGTCCGAGCTCGACCAGGTGAGGAAGACGCGCAAGGAGCGGGAGGCCCGCGAGAAGGAGATCCAGGACTACTACCAGGTCGTCCACGAGGGGCGGAAGGAGGAGGCGATCCAGGGGTACGCCAAGGCCATGACCTACCCGCTCACGGACATCGAGCGTTCCTTCTTCAAGGACCAGGTCGATTCGATGGCGGCCGAGCTGAGCCTCGAGCGCTTCCAGGAAGGGCTCGGAAAGGCCCAGTCCAAGAAGTGGAAGGAGGCCGAGGACCTGTACCGCGAGGCCATCTCCCTCAAGGAGGACGCCACGCACATCCCCAGGGTCAGGCTCGAGCTCGCGATCACCATGCGCATGCAGGGACGGCAGAAGGAGGCCATCGCCGAGCTGTCGGACCTCATGGGCGAGACGCTCGAGCGCGACGTGGCCGACGACGTGATGTACCAGCTGGGCGTGTGCTATGCCGAGGTCCACATGGTCGTCGAGGCGAAGAAGACCCTGAGGACGATGATCAACAAGTTCCCCGACAGCCAGTGGGTCAAGCCCGCTCGCGAGATAATCAACACCGTTGCCTTCACCGTCGGACCCTGACCGGATCGATTTGACTGGCCGCTCGCCGTGGTGATAGATAGCGCCCATGCCCAAGGGAAGCCTGTCGATCGTTCTCCACGGACACCTTCCCTTCGTGCGCCACCCCGAGTACCCCCACTTCCTCGAGGAGCGCTGGTTCTTCGAGGCGATAATCGAGTGCTACGTCCCGCTGCTCCTGCGCTTTCACCGGCTCGCCGACGAGGGGGTCGGCTTCAGGGTGAACGTCGTCCTGAGTCCCACCCTCGTCCACATGATGAGGGACGACCTGCTCCGCGAGCGGTTCATCCGCCACCTGACCGGCCTCGAGAGTCTGGCCGAGCGCGAGGAGAAGCGGCTGTCGGACGACGGCAGGATGCGCGATCTCGCCCGCTTCTACAGGTGGCGGCTGGGCGAGGTGCACGGCTTCTGGGATCGCTGGCGGGGAGACCTCGTGAGCGCGTTCTCGGACCTCGAGGTACGCGGGCACGTCGAGATACTGACCTGCGCCGCCACGCACGGGTTCCTCCCGATCCTGTCCGCGGTCCCCGAGACGGTCCGCGCGCAGGTCCGGGTGGGCGTGCTGCATCACTCGCGCCATCTCGGCCGCGCCCCTCGCGGGTTCTGGATGCCGGAGTGCGCGTACTATCCCGGGCTCGATCAGGTCCTCGCGGAGGCCGGGATCCGCTTCACCGTCATGGAGACCCACGGCCTCCTGAACGGGTCGGTACAGCCGCATCACGGTGTTTATCGTCCTGTCTACACGCCGTCCGGCGTCGCCGTCTTCGGCCGGGATCCCGAGTCCTCGCGCCAGGTCTGGAGCGCGGAGACGGGCTACCCGGGAGACTTCGCGTACAGGGACTTCTACCGGGACATCGGGTTCGATCTTCCGCTCGCGCACCTGGGTGACGCCGCGCACCCGGACGGGATCCGGCTGTTCACCGGGATCAAGTACCACCGCATCACGCACGGGGGCGGGCTCGAGGGCAAGGACCTGTACGACCCTCGCGTCGCGCTCGACAAGGCTGCCCAGCACGCCGGGAACTTCATGTTCAACAGGCAGCACCAGATCCGCCACCTCGCCGCGGTGATGGAGCCGGTCCCGATCGTGGTCGCCCCCTACGACGCGGAGCTCTTCGGCCACTGGTGGTTCGAGGGGCCGGATTTCCTGGAGATGCTTTTCAGGAAGCTCCACTACGACCAGGAGGAGGTGGGGACCTCGACGCTGGCGGAGGCCCTGGCCTCGAGCCCGCGGAACCAGGTCGTCGTCCCCTCTGCCAGCTCCTGGGGCGCGGGCGGCTTCAACGAAGTCTGGCTGGACGGCACGAACGGCTGGATGGTCAGGCATCTCACGAGGGCAGGACGGCGGATGGTCTCGCTTGCGCGCCGCCACCCGGCAGCCCGCGGCGCGGACCGGCGGGCCCTGAACCAGGCGGCCCGCGAGCTGCTGCTCGCCCAGAGCTCGGACTGGTCCTTCATCATGAAGACGCGCCAGGCCGTCGATTTCGCCGTGAGGCACTTCAAGGTCCACCTGGCGAGGTTCCATCGCCTGGCAGGCGAGGTAGAGGCCCGCTGGATCGACCAGCCCTGGCTGGCCGATCTCGAGTGGCGGGACAACGTGTTTCCCGATCTTGATTTCGAGGTGTACGCATGAAGCTCGAGATAGAAGGTGTCCTCACCGCCATCGTCACGCCCTTCGCCTCCGACGGGGGCCTGGACCTCCCGGCCCTCGACGTCCTCGTGGATCGCCAGATCGCCGCAGGCATAAGCGGGATCGTCGTGGCCGGGACCACGGGCGAGGCCCCGGTGCTGACCGAGGAGGAGAAGCGGACGATCTTCGTCCGCGTGAGGGATCGCGTGAAGGGCAGGGGACTGGTGATCGGCGGGGCGGGCACCAACAGCCTCGAGTCGTCGGTCAGGAACATGAGGCTGGTGGCGGAATGCGGCCTGGACGCGGCCCTGGTCGTAACGCCCTACTACAACAAGCCGACGCCCGAGGGGCTGGCCAGGTACTTCGAGAAGCTCATGGAGACCGTGGATCTCCCGGTCATCGCATACAACGTCCCTTCGAGGACCGCCTGCGACATGCGTCCGGAGACGCTCGCGAGGCTCGCAAAGAACCCGCGCCTCGTTGGCGTGAAGGAGGCGACCGGCGACATGGCCAGGGCTGCAGAGATCCACGCGCTCCTGGGCGGTCGCCTCTCCCTGCTCTCCGGTGACGACGCCACGTTCCTCCCGATGCTTGCATGCGGCGGGAGCGGCCTGATCGCGACGAGCGCGAACGTGGATCCTTCCGGGATGGTGGCGATCCACTCCGCGTGGGTCCGCGGGGACGGGGCGGCCGCCCTTTCCGCCCACGAGAGGCTGCTCGGCCTCTACAGGGCCATGTTCGTCGAGACCAACCCCGGCCCGGCCAAGTACGCCCTGGCGAGGATGGGCCTGATCCAGCCCGTTATACGGGCTCCGCTCGTGCTGCCCGAGGGAGCCAGCGCCTCCAGGATCGACGAGTGCCTGGCAGGCCTCGGTCTGCTGGCCGGCTAGGGTTCTGGTCCGGTTACCTCCCCGAGCAGCACCGTGGCGTAGACCCCCGAGGGCAGCGAGAAGCGCAGCACGATTCCGTCCCCCGTCTCCTCGACGGAGTTGCCCGAGGGACGGACCAGGTCAGGGCGCCTGGTCCCAGGCATCAGGGAAGCATGACGCGTGAAGTCCCCGGGGTCCATCTCCGAGGCTTCCAGCACCTCGATCTCGAGCCTCCTGGCCTCGCCAGAGGAGGCGAACAGCTTCGCCCCGAAGATGGGCCCCGCATGCACGATCTCGCCTCGATCCATCCGCTCCTGCTCGGTGGCAAGGGAGCCGGCCTCTGCCACGAAGAGGCCACCCGTGTCCGCCTTCTTCAGGACGTCACCGTCGATCGCGCGGCCCATAAGGCCGCGGCCGTGCCGCAGCACGAGATACCTGTTGTAGAGGACCGACTGCAGGGCGCTGAGCGCGAGCCTGTGCATGCGCCTGTCCCTCCTCACGTGATCGGGCAGGCGATCGCCATCTCCGCGGAATATGGCCCACCCCCAGTTCGCGGTGTCTCCGTCCCTTCCGAACCGCTGCGGGCCGTAGAAGTTGGGCATGCCGCGTGTAGCCAGCCTGTCCAGCATCGCGCGGGCCGCTTTCGCGGCCTCTCCAGGGGGCAGGGCGGTGTCGCGAATCCTCACCGTGAAGTTGTTCCCCCGGAGGTGCCCGGTCTTGAGCTTGTTGCCGTGCCGGGACGTGCCGATGATGCGGATCCCGTCCCCGAGATCGGGCAGGGTCGCGCCGCCAGGCCGGACCTGCACGGAGAACCACTGGCGGGTCACGGCCCGCCTGTCCTTGTTGCCTGCGCTTCCGACCGAGCCGGCACCAACGCCGTAGGCCCTCGCGATCCTCCTCGCCGCAACATCCCCTGGCACATCGTTCTTTTCGACCCAGAGGTAGAGGTGCTCGCCCTCGCCGCAGGGGTCGTATGCCGGGATCTCGTGGACCACGAAGTCCTCGGGCTCGGCCTTCAGCCTCCCGCCCGTGGCAGGGAGGTCATCGCAGGTCCTCGGAAGCGTCGGTGCCGACAGTCTCCGGACGTCATCGATTGGACCGGTCATGGCGCGCTCGCCTCCAGCCATCCTGATGCCTCCTCGACGCCCATGGCTGCCGCCATCTCGATCAGGGCCCGCCCGTCAGGCATGCCAGAGGAGTGAGCCACCAGCAGTTGGCCCGCGAGGAAGAGGTTGTGCTCGGGGTCCGCGAGCAGGAGGTGAGGATCGAGGGTGGGCCTCTCCGGCAGCACATCGGGCCAGGCTTCAGGGTAGAGCAGGTCCGGAGGCAAGAGGCCGGGATCCACGGGCGCACCCCCGGCCAGGTAGTCGAGGACTGCCTCTCCCGGATGGCCACCGGATCGTGCGTCGTCCCCCCAGGTGGTCGCGACCCAGGAAAGTATGCTCCTGTCGACCGTGCCCGGACCCCCGTGATCGCGGATCCATGCCGCGAGCCTGGCACGGGCCCAGTCGTGACGGGCAGATTCGATCGCCGGATCCACCGTTCCGGGGTCCTGCACCGCGCGCAGCATCCACCCGCTCCTCAGCACGGGATGTCCGCTTAGCCGGGCGAGCCCCAGGGTCTCGGCGACGACCGGCATCTCGGGGTTCGATCTCAGGAACCTGGCGATGCGATCGTTCCGGCCGCGCGCCTCGGGATCCATGGGCGAGAGTCCAGGGTGCCTCTCTGCGAGATGGCTCCAGTACCATGACGAGGCTGCCCACCCGTGGTTGAGGATCACGACGTCCGGACGCAGCCCCTCGACCTCCGTCAGGTAGAGGAGGGGGAAGAGCAGA
>CAZGVR010000316.1:0-5220 GCA_964528945.1 uncultured Myxococcales bacterium | reverse complement strand
TGTAGGTGCCGGCCGCTGTCGGGATGAAGCTCGTGACCTGGCTGGTCTCGTCGCGCAGCGTGACGCCGCTTCCGGTCGGCGGGGTCAGGGTCCAGGCGTACGATCCCGCCTCTGCCGCCTGGTAGAACACGTTGATCCCGACAGGCACGCTCGTGACGGCGCCAGTGGTCTCGGCCGCCGTGATGACCACGTCGTCGGTCTTCGTGAACCCGCCGCCCGTCACGGTGAGGGTCAGCGTGACCTTGCCCTGGTACGCCGGAGTGATCGGGAGGATCTCGGTCCTGTCCCTGACCACGGTCAGGGGATCGCGGCCGATGCTGTCGAGCACCTCGTCGAGCGTCGGCATGGTGACGTCTGTCGTGGCAGCGCCCGGCGTTGCTATGTCGACCGCGGGGCCCGACTTCTGGGTCCAGGCGTACGTGAGGCCAGTAGAGCCGCTGCCCGTGCCTGTCACGCTGACGGTCGCGCCGTACCCGACCTGGTACTGGTCCGCGCCCGCGCTCGCGGTGAGCGGGTTGTCGGCTGCGAGCGTGAAGTCCTGCGTGGCCGTGGTGCCTGCCGTGACGCTCACGCCGCTCGCCGATCCGTCCGCGTACCCGGTCGCCGTGACCGCGATCGCGTAGACGCCGACCGGAAGCTCGATCGAGTAGTCGCCGGCCGTGCCCGTGGTGGCCGTGAGGTCGCCGGGCGTGAAGGTCAGCGTGGCCCCGGCGATGGCGGCCGTGCCGTCGTCGACCGTGCCCTGGACCGTCCCCACGCTCGAGTCCGCGATGCAGTCGAGCACGTCGCACGCGCCGCTCCCGTCGAGGTCCTCGGTCGCGGTGTCGCAGGCGCCGCTTCCGTCGAGATCCCAGCAAGCGACGCCTGGCGTGCCGTCCCCGCCCGTGCAGTCGGCGGCCGTGCACTCGCCGTTCGCGTCCGTATCCTCGGTCGCCGTGTCGCACGCGCCGTTCTCGTCGAGATCCCAGCAGGCGACGCCCGGCATGCCGTAGCAGTCGGCCACGGTGCAGGAGCCGTCGCCGTTCGTGTCCTCGGTCGCGGTGTCGCAGTCGCCGCTCTCGTCGAGATCCCAGCACGAGGTGCCGGGCGCGCCGACCGCGTCGAGCGAGTTGCACTCGCCGTCGCCGTTCAGGTCCTCGGTGCCGGGATCGCATTCACCATTCGCGTTCAGGTCCCAGGCCGGGGTTCCGGCAGGACCTTCCGGTCCCTTGCTGCCGCAGCCCACGGCAAGGACCCCGGCGGTCAGCCCGAAGGCTGCCACCCTGAGCCAGTGCCTCTTGGTTGGATGGGTCATGTGCTCATTGCTCCTTCGTATCATCGCATGGGGCCATTGCCATGGCGTCCGGCACCATTGCCGGGCGTGGCTGCCTGGCCTGTATTCCCAGCTGACGCTAGCCAGTCCCCTGGCTTCCCGGCCTCTATCACCGCAACCTCTATGCCCAGATAGGCAATGCGGCCGGCGACCTGTGGCCGTCTGGCATGAAGGCAATGATTACGGGCAGCTAGCTGACAACGAGGTCCGGTGTCCGTATCTTTTCGCTACACCGCCCCGGGCATGCACGGATACCGGGGGGTCATAATTACCTACCCGGGGTCGCTCCAGGGGTTATTGTGCTCCTGAGCGTCACGATGCAAGATCGTGCGACGCGCCATGAGGTTCCACGTACTCGCCATACCCCACACCGCGACGAGCAAGGAGTACTCGACCTGCGCCTACCCGCAGAAGGTGCTCGACTGGTGCAGGATGATGGTGCCCGGCGGCCACACGGTCATCCACTACGGTCACGAGGACTCGAGGGTAGAGTGCACGGAGCACGTCACGGTCCTGACCGCTGACGTCATCCGCGCCCACTACCGCGACCACGACACGCGGCAGGATCTCTACAGGCGCGAGCCAGGGGTGGATGACCATTTCACGGCGAACGCGTTGCGCGAGATCGCCGCGCGGAAGCGGCCTCACGACTTCCTCCTGTGCTTCTGGGGCCTGGGCCACAAACCCGTGGCCGACGCCTTCGGCGATCTCCTGGTCGTGGAGCCCGGCATCGGCACCAACGAGAGCTTCGCGCCATTCCGGGTCTTCGAGTCCTACGCGATCATGAACTACCACTACGGCAGGGAGGGCAGGCTGCTCATGCCGTGGTACGACGCCGTGATCCCTTGCGCCGTGGACCCCGAGGACTTCGAGTTCAGGGATCGGAAAGAAGATCATTTCCTCTACCTGGGCCGGGTCATGAAGAACAAGGGCCTGGACATCGCGATCCAGGTCACGGACAAGATCGGCGCGAGGCTGAAGGTCGCGGGGCCGGGAAGGCTCGAGGCCCTCGGCTACGACCCGATCCCCGGCCATGTCGAGGTCCTCGGCCCTGTCGGCGTGACCGAGCGGCGCTCCCTCCTCGCATCGTCGAGGGCGCTCCTCGCGCCCACCTACTACAACGAGCCGTTCGGCAAGGTGGTGATCGAGGCGCTCGCGTCGGGCACCCCGGTCGTCACATCGGACTGGGGAGGGTTCGCCGAGACCAATGCGCACGGCTGCACAGGGTATCGCTGCCGTACTTTCGAGCAGTTCGAGTGGGCGGCCAGGAACGTGCACAGGATCTCGAGGGCCGCGTGCAGGAGGTACGCGATCGAGAACTACTCGATCGGCCGGGTGTCGGCCATGCACGAGGAGTACTACTCCTCCCTCTCGAAGGTCGTGACAGGGAAGGGCTTCTACGAGCCGCACGAATCGCGCGGAAGCCTGGACTGGCTGGTCAAGTCGAGCCCGGCTCCGCGCCGGAAGATCGCGGTGATCTTCCTCTCGGCCGGACGCCTGGATTATCTCGAGAGGACGCTCGAGTCGTTCCACGAGAAGGTCGGCTTCGGGGGTCTCGAGGTCAGGAAGGTGCTCGTGGACGACATGCCCATGGTCGGCGAGGCGCCGCGCGACCACGCAGCCTTCGAGGCGATCGCCCGCAGGTACGGGATCGACGTGCTCGAACTGAACACCGAGAACCTCGGGCTCGACGGCAACGTGGCCAGGGCATGGAGCCTCGTGCCGCAAGACTGCGACTACGTCTGGCACCAGGAGGACGACTTCGTGTTCGACGCGCCCGTGGACGTGGGGATGATGGTGGACGCGCTCGAGACGTGCCCGCGCATGGTTCACCAGATCGCTCTCCTCAGGCATCCGGTGTACTCCTGGGAGATCGAGGCCGGCGGGATCTACCGGGCCTACCCCGAAGGGACCTTCTCGGATCTATCGTATGGCACGCGGGCCGGAAGGCACACGCTCACGGTCCACACGCGGCACTTCACCTTCAACCCGTGCATCTACCGCAGGGAGATCATCGATCTCGACTACGGCTACAGTCCGCAGGAGGGAGTCATGGCCGCAAGGCTCTTCGCCGCCCACCCCGGAAGCTGCTTCGCGTTCCTCGGCGGACAGGCGGACACGCCGCGCGTCACGCACATCGGCGAGCGAAGCGCGGGCAGGAAGGTCACGGATCCCCGCTACGATCCAGTGACCAACACATACCGCAGGTGACAGGGCCGGGTATCCATGATTTCCCGGATTGACGGGACTCGACCGGGGAACATAGTATGGCGCCACCCGGATGGGGGTAACGGAATCCGTTGAGAAGGGAGGATTCGATGCCAGCCGGAAAGAAGCCCAGTGTGAAGGCGAAGGCCAAGGCCAAGGCCAAGGCCAAAACGCCGGCAGCGAAGACGGCCAGCGGGGTGACGGCAAAGGCCAGGGAGTCGGTGGGTCGGCTCGCGAAGAGGATCAAGAAGGCGATCCCGGTCAGGAGAAAGACTCCGGAGAGGAAGGTAGATCCATCGATCGAGGCGAGGATCGAGGCCGAGACGACGTCGTTCCTGGACAATGCAAGGTTCGAGACCGCGTTCTACGAGGGCGCGGTCAAGAGCCTCCCCATAGTGCTGGGCAAGATGGCCAAGCGGCTGGAGAAGGGACAGGCCCTCTACGCGAACGCCTCCTTCAGCCCGAAGGACAGGGAGAGGTTCCACCTGTCCGTGATGCGGATCTCTGCGGACGCGTCCAGCCTCAAGGAGTGGGCCGCGAGGTTCGAGAGGCGCATCGCCCACGAGATGGCCGAGGAGAAGCGGTCTCCCTCGGGCGAGACCCCCAGGCCCCTGGACCCCGAGGGCTTCGGCAAGGAGCTTGCCGCGAGGTTCGCGGAGATCGGCTGGGACGGCGGGATGCTGCTGTCCGCCGTCAAGGTCGGGGACGGGGTCCTCTACGAGGCGTCGATCCCGGTGGAGGCAGGCGAGGGGCAATGCGCGGCCGGCAAGCCTTTCGGGAACCTGAGGAGCGCGCCAGCCTCGGCGTTCTCCGCCCACCCCGAGGCTCTGCTCGTCAAGGCAGAGTTCCCGTACGTCCGGTGCGCCGTGCACCTGGGGCTCGGCGCGGGCGCGCCGTTTCGCGGCCAGGTCCCGGCGGACTTCAAGCCGATCCCGTTCGGGTGCGACTGCAACGAGTGGCCTCACCCATGCGACGCGGACTGCTGCCACACCATCGGCTGCTTCCTCAAGAAGTGCTGCTACCTGTGCCTGTGCCGGCGCTGCTGCTTCTGCTGCTGCGGGTGCGGCGGCGTGATCGTGCAGGAGGACGGGCAGACCGCGGCCAACAAGAAGGGATGGGTGGGCTGGATCAAGTTCGAGAACGCGACCGTGGACATCGCGAACTGCAAGGCCACGGTGACGTGCAACTCTTCCGGCGTTGCCGGGCCGATCGGGCCGACAGGACCCACCGGGCCGACTGGACCGACAGGACCCGGATCCACGGTGCCAGGGCCGACAGGGCCGACAGGACCGACAGGACCTGGCTCGACCGTGCCAGGACCCACCGGGCCCACGGGCCCCGGATCCACCGTTACCGGACCGACCGGCCCTACAGGACCGGGCTCGACCGTGCCAGGACCCACTGGACCGACAGGACCTGGCTCGACCGTGCCAGGCCCCACAGGCCCCACCGGACCGACCGGGCCCGGATCAACGGTGCCCGGACCCACCGGGCCGACTGGACCTACGGGCCCGTCCGGCGACAGCGGCGCGAGCAAGATACTGACCAGCACGTCCGACAAGACCACCGCGACGGTCGGCATCTACCAGGGAGCGGTGGAGCTCGACTACACCACCAACGGCTACCTCTCCGCGCCCAGCCTCTCGGCCACCGTGTACTTGAAGACCGGAGCGGACGAAGGCAAGATGGCGCACGTCATA
>CAZGVR010000315.1:4193-5251 GCA_964528945.1 uncultured Myxococcales bacterium | reverse complement strand
CCGATAACCGCCGTGACCGACGCCGCGATCCTCATCCACCACGTGGACGGGGCGGTCCTGATCCTCCGCCCGCTGGTCACGCACAAGAACGCGGCCAAGCAGGCGAAGCGCGCGCTCGAGGACGTCTCCGGACGGATCCTCGGCGTCGTCTTCAACGATCTGGACCTCGAGAACAGGGAGTACAGGTACTACCACTACTACTACTACCGGAAGCACGGCTACTACTACGGCGAGACCCAGGCCGGGGGCGGCAGGGAGCCCGAGAAGGGCGGCACCGAGCAGAGACCCGTAGAGCCCTGATGATCAAGGCGAGGAACTGGGCCCTCACGATCCTCCTGGCCTTCTCCGCGCTCGCGATCGGCTCGGTGCACGGGTGGGCCATCGCCACCTGCTGCGCCATGGCCGGGATCGTCTACTCGCTCGAGGTGGTCCCCGGGCTGGGCAAGGCGTCCAGGCCGCGGACGCCGGGGATCTTCGGGATGCTGGCGATCGCGCTGCTCGCGTTCACGGCATTCCAGCTCGTGCCGCTCCCGGCCGGCGTTGTCGCGTTCCTGTCGCCGCACGCCTTCGAGGTCAGGTCGTCGCTCCACGCGGATCTCCTGGGCGGCGAGGCCCCGGCCTGGATGCCGCTGACCGTCGACGTCGCCGGCACCACGGTCGGCCTCGCGAGGACGCTCGCCGCCACCCTCCTGTTCCTCGCGGTCAGGCACAGGGTGAGATCCGAGGGATCCCGCGGCGTGCTCTCCTGCGTGGCCACGAGCGGCATGCTCGTCGCGATCGTGAGCCTGGTCCACCGGCTCACCGGATGGGACAAGGTGTACGACTGGTACGTGCCGCAGTACCTCGACGTGAGCCCCCTGCCCGCCCCGTTCCCCGGCGGCAGGCACGTCGCAACCGTTTCCTCCCGGATAACGACAGGCGCGAGATCGGGCGCCCCTTGAGCTTCTATGGAAAAGAGAGCGAGAGCCGCCAGGTAGAAGGTTTTCTTGATCATTCGGATCCCATCCTTTTCACGTGGACTGTTTCCCAATGGGTCGGAAAATTACCAGTCCTGAAGC
>CAZGVR010000315.1:0-4183 GCA_964528945.1 uncultured Myxococcales bacterium | reverse complement strand
GCGCGCTCGGGCTGGGCGCGGCCGTCTCCATAGGCCTCGCCTTCGACGAGAAGGACCGGTACAAGAGGTTCAGCCTGATAGCCGCGGCCGGATTCACGGGCGGTGCCGTGCTGCTCACCCTGTCCCGCGGCGGCATCCTGTGCTTCGTCGCGGGACAGCTCCTGTTCATCGGCCTGAGGCTGTGGCAGCGCGCGTACGCGGCAGCCAAGGCAGGCTCAGGTGCGCGCGCCGGCGCCGGCAGGCAGCGCCCGCGCTTGGGCGGCAGGGAGATCGCCGCCCTGCCCATCGTGCTCGCGATCGGCCTGGCCTCCGGCGCGTACGTGGCCATGAGGGCGATCGTCGACGAGTTCGTGTCGGGCGACGCCTCCAAGTTCGACATCTGGATCGACGCGCTGCCCATGCTCGGGGACTACGCCCTCACGGGCAGCGGGCGAGGAACGTTCCAGATGGCATACACCGCCTACCAGGCGCTGCCCGACGACGCCACCTACGTCTACCCGGAGAACTTCCTGGCCAACTGGGTCGGGGAGTGGGGAGCGCCGGCCGGCGGCGGGCTCGTGCTCGCGCTGATCGTCGTGCTCGTCGTCGGGCTGCTCAGGCCTCCGTCCAGGGCGCGGAACGCCGGCTCGCTCGCGGCCGTCTTCGCGCTCCTGGTGCAGAACTTCGCGGACTTCGGCCTGGAGCTGCTCGGCGTGCTCCTGCCCTTCCTGGTGTGCCTCGGCGTCGAGACCATGAGGATCGAGATGGCGACCGACGCCAGCATGGAGAGGCTGTTCAGGCCGCTGCCGGGAGCGGTCCAGAGGTGGCTCATGCTGCCCGGACCGGTGGCCGCGATCCTGGTCGCGGTCCTGGGCATGCCGGGTGCCATCGCGCACGAGCCGGTGGCCGAGGACAGGGCCCTCCGGCGATGGGACTACACCAGGGCCCACGACGACGCGTTCGGGAAAGCCCTGGACGCGGCGATGGCCCGCCACCCCTCGGACTACCACCTCCCTCTGCTGGGCGGCATACGCGCCTACCACGCCGGGAGATCGAATCCCCTGCCGCTGCTGGCCCGCAGCATCCGCCTGTTCCCGCGCAGCTCCGTGGCCCACCTGTACGTGGCCAGGACGCTCGCGCGGGGCGGCAGGATCGACCAGGCGCTCGTCGAGTACATGGAGAGCGCGCGGAGCCGACCTGCACTGCTGCCCAGGATCGCCGACGAGGTGATCGGGATCGCGGGCGGGTTCGAGGACGCCAGGGATCTCGCGAGGCTTCCCGAGGACCGCGTCCCGGTCTACGTCGCGCTCGCGGCCGCCTACCTGAGGGCCTCCATGCCCGACGAGGCGCGCCGCGCGGACGTAGCGGCCCTTGGCATCGACGCGTCGGCCCCCGAGCCGCTCGTCCGCGCCATACGGCGGCACATGGACGCCGGCATGTGGGACGAGGCCATGGCGCTGGTGAACAGGCTCGGGCACGTGCCGGGGTACGAGGGCGCTGCCCTTGCCTTCCAGGGAGAGGTGCTCACGCGGACCGGAAGGACCGACGAGGCGATCGCCATCTTCGAGGCGGCCGTCAAGAAGGACCCGGGGCAGCGCGGCCTCCTGGTGAGCATCGCGAGCATCCACCTCGAGCACGGCAGGCAGGTCGAGATGTTCGCGGCGCTCGACAGGTACCAGGCCTCCGCAGGGACCGAGGAGGAGAGGGGCGACGCGCTCAAGCTGCGCGGAAGCATGGCGATGAGGCTCGGGCTGGACGCGCAGGCGCTGTCAGCCTACCAGGAGGCGTCGTCCAGCCTTCCGGACGACGCCGGGGTGTGGCGCACGATCGCCGGGCTCTACGAGAAGTCGGGAGACTCCGTGGCCGCCCTGAGCGCCTACCGGGAGCTTGCGCGGATCGAGCCAGAGAACCCGGAGTGGAAGCAGAAGATCGACGCGCTCTACCTCCAGGCCCGGACCGGGATCAAGGAGGAGTGAGGCCGGTCCCCGGCCGACCGCTGCCCCAGAGGTGATCCACGAGGCGGGGCAGGAGCCCGTCGTCGGACTGGTGCACGGCGATCAGGCCCACCCGGCGCGCGGCCTCCACGTTCTCGGGCCTGTCGTCCACGAACGCTATGCGGGACGGGTCCCCGCCGAAGCGCCTGAGCGCGGAGAGGTAGTACTCCGGATCCGGCTTGAGCAGGCCTATCTCGTACGACAGGTGCTGGCCCGCGACCGAGTCCAGGAATGGGTGGCGTTCCCTCAGGTGCTCCATGTGCACGGGATCCGTGTTCGAGAGGAGGTAGACCGGCACCGCGCGCCTGGCCACGACGAGCGCCTCCTCGGCCCCTGGCATGGGATCGAACATGTCGATCCACACGTCGCGGAACTCCTGGAAGGTCCAGGCGACCCCCAGGATCCGTGCGAGGCCCGAGGCGAAGGCCGGGCCGTCCGTGCGGCCTGCCGCGAAGTCCAGGTACACGTCCCTGAACAGCACCTCGCCGTAGAAGAAGGCCGGCTCGATGCCCGGGACCAGGGCCTCCAGCCTGCGGAAGAACCTGTCGGGCCTGAGCTTGACGAGCACGTCGCCCATGTCCGTGTAGAGCGCGTCCACGTCCCCGGGTCCGAGGCGGGCGACGTCTCCCGGAAGATCCGCCGCCGGACTCACGACGCCCTCATGTGTCGTCGCCTGAACAGCCAGGTGCCCAGCGCCAAGTAGACGGCAGTGAGGATGGTCATGCCCACCAGCTCGAAGACGACGTCGCCCACGCCGGCGCCCTGCGTGAGGATGCGGCCGAGCGCGCGGACCGCGAGCGTGTACTCCGCGACGAAGGTGAACGCGAAGTAGTCGGACAGCGCCATGGCCATGGACGAGCGGACGCCTGCCTCGTCCCCGTGGTTCACCACGCGCGCGGGCGCCGTCGCCTCGCCCTTCCCGTAGCGGCCCAGGCTCGCCGAGAACCCGGACGGGATCTCCACCAGCAGGTCGGCGTCGCGGGCTGCGACCCGGTCCCTGGCAGCGTCCAGGTCGTCGACCTCCTTCACGGCGAAGACCGGCTTGCCGTCGGGATGCCTGGCATCGTGCCAGGCACCGAGCAGCGCGAAGAGGCGGCGCCGCCCTCGTCCCGGTTCAGGACGAGCAGGCCGTACGCGGGCGTGGCCGCCATGTAGTAGCCGTACATGAGGTAGACGAAGAAGGGCGCGAACGTAAGCGCGATGATCAGGATCTTCCAGTCCCTGAGGTTCTCGAGGAACGTCCATGTCGTGCGTCGTGATGACGACGGTCGTCCTGCCGCGGAGGGTCGCGAGGTAGTCCCGCACGAGCACGCGGCTCTGGGGATCCAGGCCGGCCTGCGGCTCGTCCAGGAACAGGAGCCTCGGGGAGTGCACGAGCCCGAGAGCGATGTTGAGCCTGCGCTTCATCCCGCCGGACAGGGTCCTGCCGAGCTCGCCCGCCTTCTCCGCGAGCCCGAAGGAGCCCAGCAGCTCGCGCCCGCGGCGTGCAGCGTCGCGCCTGGACATCCCGTACATCCTGCCCATGAATGCGAGCTGCTCCAGGCACGTGAGCATGTCCCAGACAACGATGTCCTGCGGTGACACGCCGATGGCCGCCATTGAGGCCGGATCCCCGGCCCGGAGCGGGCGACCGCCGAACTCGATCGAGCCTGAGTCGGGCCCGAGCAGCCCGCACATCATCCTGAGGGTCGTGGTCTTGCCAGCGCCGTTCGGCCCCAGGAAGCCCAGGACCTCGCCTTCGCGCACGTCCAGATCCAGGCCGTCGACGGCGACCAGCCTGCCGAACCGCCTGGTGAGACCCTGGACCTCGAGGAGGACACCGGGCTGCATGGGCCGAAATCTATGACAACCCGGGTCGAGGAGCAACGACCCGGGTCGAGGAGCAACGCGGAGGAGCAACGGCGTGCCGCGGCCCGGGGGCGGCGATGGAAACCTGCGAACCCCATGCGGCGATGAGGGTGCAACCAAGCCGGAGGAAAGACCATGAGCGTGAACCCTGCGCCGGCGATCCAGGCCGGGATCCCTGCATCGACAGGGCCGGGCCCGGCCCAACCGATCGCCGACAAGCTCGCGTCGGGCTTCAAGGACGTGCTGCACAGGCTCGACAAGAGCGAGGCGTTCGTGGACAGGGTCGTCAGGCTCGCGTCCTCGGGGCGCGACTTCTCGCCTGCAGAGCTGATCGCGATCCAGGCGGGCGTGTACCGCTACTC
>CAZGVR010000314.1:0-5264 GCA_964528945.1 uncultured Myxococcales bacterium | reverse complement strand
ACTCCGGGTTCGTGAGGGGCGACGAGGTGGCCCCCCAGTTCGACTCGAACGTTGCCAAGCTGATCGCCTGGGGCACCTCCCGCGCAGAGGCATACGCCAGGGTCGAGACCGCGCTCCGGGATCTCGTGCTCGCCATCGACGGAGGCCCGACCAACCGGTCACTCCTGATCGAGCTGGCGTCGCATCCTCTCGTGAAGGAGGGGATCGTCACGACGCGCTGGCTCGATGGTCACCTGGCGGCGAGGATGGGATCCGTCGACCGACCCCACCTGGACTTCGCGATCGCGGCCGCGGCCATAGGGGACCACCTGCGCGTCCGCCGCGGCCAGATCCTGAACTTCCTCCAGGAGACGCAGGGCGGCCTCCCGCTGAGGACCCAGCCGCCCGAGCCCACCCACCACCGATACCTGGTGGGCAGCTCCGTTGTCGACCTCCGCGTGGCCACGATCGGTCCGATGCGTTACCGGGTCACCACCCGCGATGGCGCCCTGACGCTCGAGGCGGAGTCGACGGGCCCGCGCACGTTCCTGCTCGAGGCGGGCGGCCACAGGCGTTCCGTGGTCCGCGTCGGCACGGCGTCGGCCGTGCACGTCGAGGTGGACGGCATCGCCCACCACATGAGGCGGATGTCAGACGGCCGGATACGTGCCTCGATCCCTGCGGCCGTGACACGAGTTCACGTGAAGCCGGGCGACCGCGTCCGTCCTGGCGACCGTCTGGTGACGCTCGAGGTCATGAAGATGGAGACGGCCGTGGAGTCGCCCATCCTCGGGGTTGTCAAGGCCGTGCACGTCGACGAGGCCGGGCTTGTCGCCGCCGGAGACCTCCTGGTCACCATCGAAGGCGAGGAGGGAGGCACCGGCACGCGAATGATGGATCCGCTCCCGCAGTCCGGGATGGGCCCCCCGCTTGATCCGGTCGAGACGCTCAGGCTGGCCGTCCTCGGGTACGACCTCGACGACGCCCAGATCGAGGGCGCGATCAACGGGCTCGAGGCCGGAATCGCATCGCTGCCGCGCGGCCCGCTCTTCTCGATACTGAGGGCGGCAATCGTCCAGGAGTCGCTGTTCCAGCAATCGCAGTTCGACGACGGGACGAGCGGTTCCGGGGAATCCTCCGCGGATCAGCTCGTCGCCTTCATCAGGGGCCAGAGGTTCGATCCCTCGGCCTTCTCGGACAGGTTCGTGTCCAGGCTCAGGGAGTTCCTCTCTCTCCACGGGGTGGACGGGCTCGCGCGCAGCCTGGATCTGGAGACCGCGCTGCTCAGGCTGTTCCAGTCGAGGACCATGAGGACGCGAGTGGACAGGGTCCTCGCGCACGTCTCGACCATGCTCTCGGGCGCGATCGACGACGCAAGCGGGCCGGCCGAGGAAGGGCGGCGGCGTGCCATCCTCGAGAGGCTCGCCAACCAGGTCGTGGGCAGGAACAGGCTCCTCGCCCAGTCGGTCTTCCGTGCGACCTACCTCGTGTGCTATCGCCCGGAGCAGCAGCTCATTGCCCGGAGATCCTGGGCGGAGGCCCTGACGGGCCTCACGCTGCTGGTGGACCCTGCATCACCGCCCGAGGCCCGCGAGGACGCCAGGCTGGAGATGGTCTCGCTTCCCCTCGGCACTCTCGTCGGCCTCCTGCCCGCGAGCGTCGACGAGCCGCTGCACAGGAAGCAGAGCGTGGTCTCCATCGTCATGGAGAGGCTCCACGGTGCGGACGCGCGGTCCATCGCCTTGGGACCACATGCGGCGGTCGAGACCGAGCCCGTGCCCGGCGACCGTAGGTTGGGCTTGTTCGTGGGGACGGCCGCCGGCCTGCAGGGAGCCGCCGGGATCCTTCCCTCCGGCGCTGCCTCCGCGGACCTCCTGCTCGGGTTCACTCCGGATCCTGCCACGCTGCCCGACCTCCTCGGTCCGATCCAGGGCCCGCCGCGACTGAACCTCGTCTGGGCGGGACAGGACGGCGTCGTCCACTCCAGGACGTACGCGATAGGCGCCGGCACGCCGGTGGAGGAGGATCTGTACCGGGACGTGCATCCGGCCAGGGCCGACGCCATGGAGCTCAAGAGGTGGTCGGCCTTCGACCTGACCCGGCTGCCTTCCCCGCCAGGCATCCTCCTCGCGCTGGCCAGATCGAAGGACGGGTCCGGCGACGAGAGGCTCCTCGCGATCGGCGAGGTCGATCGCTTCGTCCCGGAGACGGCCCCCGACGGCGTCGGCATCCGGCTGCCGTCGTTCGAGCGTGTCTACCTGGACGCCGTGCACGCGCTGCGGGAGGCCATGCGGCTCAGGCAGGGAAAGCGGAAGCTCGTCTGGAACAGGCTCACCATCTTCGTGCGCCCGGTGATCCGGCTCTCGCGGAGCGAGATGCAGAAGCTTGCCCCGCGGCTCGCCCCGCCGACGGCCGGGCTCGGGCTCGAGAAGGTGGTGGTGAGGGCCCGCGTCGCCTTCCCGGACGAGGGAGCCGGCGATCCCGTGGATACGAGCATCGTGTGGTCGAACCCGACCGGCCGCGGCCCGGTCCTCGCGTTCTCGGTGCCGACCGGGGAACCGGTCCGGGTGCTCGGCGACTACCAGCGCAGGGTCGTGGACGCGCGCAGGCACGGGCAGCTCTACCCCTACGAGCTCGTCAGGGCGCTCACGACCGAGGGGTCGGCCGGCTTCGCGGACGGCACGTTCGAGGAGATGGACCTCACGCCTGACGGGAGCGCCATCGCCTCGGTCGCGGGCAGGCCGTACGGCAGCAACCAGGCGAACCTGGTGGTGGGCCGCCTCCGGAACAGGATCCCGGGGTTCCCGGTCGAGATCGATCGCATGCTGGTCATCGGCGACGCCACCCGTTCCATGGGCAGCCTCGCTGAGCCCGAGTGCAGGCGCATCATCGCGGCGTTCGACGTGGCGGAGAGGGACGGCATCCCGGTCGAGTGGGTCCCGATCTCGGCGGGCGCCAAGATCTCGTTCGACTCTGGAACAGAGAACCTCGACTGGACCGCACGGGTCCTCAGGCGGATCATCGAGTTCACCCAGCGCGGCGGGGTGGTGAACGTCGTGGTCGACGGGGTATGCGTGGGCGCCCAGTCCTACTGGAACTCCGAGGCCACGATGCTCGAGCACTGCCGCGGCGCCCTGGTGATGACGCCTCACGGATCCATGCTGCTCACCGGGAAGAAGGCGCTCGAATACTCCGGTTCCGTGTCGGGGCCCACGAACCAGTCGATAGGCGGGCTCGATGAGATAATGTGGCCGAACGGCGAGGCCCAGTACGCCGCCGCGGATCTGCGCGAGGCGTACCGCCTCCTGTTCAGGCACTACCAGTACACCTACGCGGCGCCCGGCCGGCGGACCGCGTGCGTGGTTCCCACGTCCGACCCCGAGGATCGAGACGTCACGGTCGAGCCCTACGCGGGTGGCGAGGGGTTCCGTACGCTCGGGGAGATCTTCTCCGACTCGACGAACCCGGGGCGCAAGAGGCCCTTCGGGATCCGGACCGTGCTACGGACCGTCCTCGACAGGGATGCCGAGCCGCTCGAGCGGTGGGCCGGCATCGAGGGCGGGGAGACGGGCGTCGTGCTCCACGGGCGCCTGGGAGGCGTTCCTGTCTGCGCCATAGGCATCGAGTCCATGCCGGTTCGCCGCAAGGGGCACGTGCCGTCCGATGGCCCGGACGCCTGGACGAGCGGCACCCTGTTCCCGCACTCTTCCCGCAAGGTGGCGAGGGCGATCAGCGCCTCGAGCGGCGTCTGTCCGGTGGTCATGCTCGCGAACCTGTCCGGGTTCGACGGCTCGCCCGAGTCCCTGCGCCGTCGCCAGCTGGAGTACGGGGCCGAGATCGGCCGCGCGGTCGTGAACTTCGAGGGCCCCATCGTCTCGTGCGTCATCGCCCGCTACCACGGTGGCGCCTACGTGGTGTTCTCCCAGGCCCTCAACGACGGGCTCGTGGGGATAGCGCTGGAGGGGTCCTTCGCGAGCGTCATCGGTGGCGGCCCTGCGGCCGCGGTCGTGTTCCCCGGTCTGGTCAAGGCCAGGGTCGCGGCCGACCCGAGGATCTCCTCGGCGCGAGGACGCCTGGCCTCTGCCAGGCCCGCCGACCGGGCGGACGAGCAGATGCGCTTCGAGGCCGTCTACCGGGAGGTCGAGGCCGAGATCCAGGCAGCGGTCGCGAGGGAGTTCGACGGCATGCACTCCGTGGAGCGGGCGCTCGAGGTCGGCTCCATCTCCGCGGTCATCCCTCCTGCAAGCCTGAGGCAGACCCTGTGCAACCTCGTGCGCCTCGGGCTCGAGGGCCGCGCGACCTCCCGCAAGGACCGTGCTATCCTCTGAATCGCTACCAGGAGGGGAGATGACGATGCCAGCTCGCCACGCGCCACGGTCACGGCTAGCGTTGATCGCCATCCCTGCAGTGCTCTCCGCCTGCATGCTGGCATGCGGGTGCGGAAGGAAGCCCTACGCCCCGACCTGCGCGGCCGCGGGCGGCGGACAGGGCGTGATCCGGCCCGAGTTCGTCAGGAACCTCTCGATCGGCAACACGGGATGGTACTCGAGCCCGGCCGTCGTGGATCTCGACGGGGACGGGTCCATGGAGATCGTCGCTCCCTTCTACGACATTGCGGTGTGGGACCGCGACGGCAACCTCCTCGCCCGGGTGGATCAGGGCACCTACCACGAGGGCCGCGTTTACGCGCCCGCGGTCGTCGCCGACCTCGAGGGAGACGGGACGATCGAGGTGGTCGTGGCGGCAGGCGAGGGGACGGTCGCCGCCTACGAGTGGGCGGATGGCGGCCTGCGCATCAAGGACGGATGGCCCGCGACCACGTGTGTCGGCGGATCTTGCTTCGAGAACCGGAGCCTGGCCGCGGACGACCTGGACGGGGACGACCTGATCGAGATCGTCGTTTCCTCCACGCGGAGCGAGCAGCCCGCCGGCTACGAGGGGACGAATCCCCACGTGTTCGTCTTCGAGCCGGACGGATCACTGCGCGCCGGCTGGCCGCGCTACGATACGCGGACGGATGTCGGACTGGACCTCCCGGGAGGGGCCGACGGGAACTGCTACGGGCACTCGGGCTACGGATCCTACGGCCTCAACGCAGGCATCGGTGACGTGGACGACGATCCGGATCGCGAGATCCTGGTCACCTACGACATCCACCACATCCAGGTCTTCGACCCGGACGGCACTGCCATGCTGGCGGATCCATCCTTCTTCACCAGGAGGGGCGGCGACTCCTGCGAGGACTCGCCCATGAGCTGGGGCCAGTTCATCCGCTACCTGGATCC
>CAZGVR010000313.1:0-5266 GCA_964528945.1 uncultured Myxococcales bacterium | reverse complement strand
GTGCCGTACCCCCTTGACGGCCCGATACAGTGGCAGGCCTTCGACACGGGCGTCCGGCCGTCGCTCGTGCTCGTGCTGGACGGCGACGTGTCGCACGCTGGCCAACTCTGGTGGATCACCGCGCCGGTGGACGCTACGACGATCGCGGTGCCCGATCCGCCGTCCGCAGCGGACCTCGCGGCCGTGGTCGGTTCGTCCAATCTCACGGGCATCCTTGTCCTCGTCTCGGACGAGCCGTCAGGCCCGAGCTTCACGCGATCATCGGCGAGCGGCCAGATGTGGTTCGCCCTGCCCTGATCGATCAAGGCGCTTACCAGGGCGTGCGGACGAGGGAGCTACGAGGCGAGGGAGCAGGAGCCACGATGCTCCCCCCGGTCAGGGTTCGGGCCGCCTTCGTTCCGGCCCTCATCAGAGCACGCTTTCCGCTCCTGGCAAGTTCTTGCAGGCCTCCGAAACAAGTCATAGTCTTGAATACCATGTAAACTCCAGGAAAGGGGAGTTCCCTTGCAGACCGGCCTTTTCCACGTCGATTCTCCTCTTCATTCGCACCCTTCTGCTGCGACGAGACTCGCGACATGTGCCTCAACAAGACGAGGACCTGCTTCGACGAGTGGGGATGCACGGAGGACTCGTGCGGCGTGCAGCGAACGGTGCTTGCGACAACGAAGCCATGGAGGGTTTCTGCGAATCAGCGACCGCGGTGGCGGTTCGCTGCGACTACCCACCAGCGCGGCCATGACATGCCATGACATGCCGTGGGTTGCCGCGGCCTGGTGAGCGCTGTACTATTGGCGGCATGGAGCGCATCGCCCGCGTCGCGCAGTCCTTCGATGAAGCACGTGCCTGGGATATCGAGCAGCACCTAGCGCTGACTCCAGAGGAGCGGCAGAAGGCGGCCAAGGAGCTTCGCGACCGCGTCTTCGGAACCGATTGCCCAGACGTCAGGGACATCCACCGGCAGCCATGAGCACCATTCCATTCTCGCCCGACATGCAGGAGTTCTTGCGCCTGCTCGCTCGACACGGTGTCAGGTACGTGATAGTCGGCGGCGAAGCGGTGATCTATCACGGCTACGTCAGGCTAACGGGTGACCTCGACGTATTCTACGACCCTTCGCCCGACAACGCCGATCGGATGTTCGACGCGCTGCGATCCTTCTGGGAGGGGACGATCCCCGGCATCGCAAGCCCCGAAGAGCTCGCGACTCGCGGCGCAATCGTGATGTTCGGCCGGCCTCCCAACCGTCTCGATCTGATGAACAAGATCGACGGCGTCGCTTTCTCGGAGGCGTGGGATTCACGCCTCACGGTCATCCAACGCCTGGCCGGCGAGGAAGTCGCCGTGCACTACATCGGCCTTGACGCGTTGCTGCGGAACAAGAGGGCGGCGGACCGCCCGAAGGATCGAGAAGACCTCGCCTACCTGGAAGCCGCACGCGCCGGGCGCAGATAGTCGTCCTTGTGCCCGCCTGCTCGTCCATCTTCGGCCGAACGATCCACCCGCTGCCGATATGCTCGACTACCATGCTAGCTCCCCCCGGTCGGGGTTCGGGCCGCCTCCGTTCCGGCCCTCGTCAGGGCGAAGGGGGCCACCGGGATCTTCTTGACTATACTGGCATGTGAGCTAGCATTTCCGCATGTGCGGGCGTCCTCTCGGCGTGGCGAAGGGCCTTCGCGGCGACGTCGTGAGCGCTGACTCGTTCCTCGGGCTGCTCCCGTGATCCACGAGGATCCCACGGCGCTCGCCGCCCGGGTGAAGGAGCTGACGGGCAGGGAGCCCGCCCTGCCCATCGAGGTGTTCGAGGACACCTCCGCGCACATGTACATCAGGGGCGGCAGCGTCATCAGGGTGGGCGGCAGGGACTACTACGTCATGCGTTCGATGATCGAGGCGCGCTTCGGCATCGAGGAGACCCCGAAGTACTGGGTGAAGCACGCGGTGGACCTCGAGGACGGCTCGCACAAGATCGTGAAGCTCGTGTTCGACGAGGACTTCACCGCCCGCATAGGCGGCGTTCGGATCCACCTCAGGCGGAGCCCGGCAAAGGAGGCCGCTTTCCTGGAGGCGGTGCGTGGCGACGGCCGCTTCATGCAGGGCTTCACGGTCGCGGACAGGGCCGGCGGCATAGTCCGGATCATCGATCTCATCCAGGGCAAGAGCCTGTTCGACCTCGTGATGGCGCTCGGCACGACCCACCGCGAGTACTACTTCGACGTGCTCCCGGACGTCGTGGTCAGGCTGCTGCCGGTCATGGAGGCCATGGCCGAGGCGCACGCGAGGGGGCTCCGCCACGGCGACATCAGGAACGACCACGTCTGGGTCGAGGAGTCGGCGGGCAGGTTCAGGTGGATAGACTTCGACCTCGAGGTCGACTACGCGGACTTCGACGAGTGGTCCATGGGCAACATCCTGGTCTTCGTGGTCGGCAAGGGCATCCACTCGATCTCGGACGCGAGGGCCGATGCCCGCAGGTACCCGGCCATGACGGAGCCGCCGGGCGACGGGGATGCCATGGCCTTCTACAGGTACAGGGTCGCGAACCTCCGCAAGCTGTTCCCCTGGGTCTCGAGGGATCTCAACGACCTCCTCGTGGCCTTCTCGGTCGGGCACACTGGCCCGTGCCCGACGCTCGCGGAGCAGATCGCGGCGCTCCGGGCCTTCCTCGCGGGATGCTAGGCGGATCCTGGTGCGGTCCTAGTCCGGGACGCCGGGCCCCTCGAGCTCCGGAGGGACCAGGAAGAACACCTCGCGGGTGTCGAGCACCGTGACGCTGTCGCCGACCACGTCGATGAACGCCTTGTAGACCTGCGGCTCCTCGGTCGGAGGCACGGTCGTGTTCATGCGCGGGTAGATGTCGAAGCAGACAGTGGTGCCGGGCAGCACGTCCACGCACACGTCGGGGTAGCCGTCGCCGGTGAGATCGGAGACCGTGAGCCCGCCCACGCAAACGCGCGTGGGATCGAGGGGGTCGGCCACGCCGCCCACGACGTTCGGCTCGATGCGCTCGATGAAGGCGGTCGCGTCCACGAGGTCCGCGGTGTCGTCCCTGCCCACGGACGAGATGTCCAGCGGCACCTGGCTCGCCAGCGTGGCTATCCCGTTCACGAGGCTCGTGCCCAGCCCGGATCCGTCGCTGCCGATGTTGTAGAGGAGCGGCGTGCCGCCGATGTCCACCGCCCCTGTGTCGATCGCGATCTGGCGGCAATGGCCCTCGACGTCCCCGTATCCGCCCGAGGCCCAGATGCCGATGACCTTGGCGTGGATCGAGTTGAGGGCGGCCACCGCGTCAGTGTAGGTCGGGGCGATGTGGCCACCGAGCGTCGCCGAGCTGTACCCGTCGAACGTGCCCGGCGGCCCGTTGTGGAACGTGGCGTCGGTGATGAGCACGACGATGGGCACGGCGCCCGGCCTGAAGCACGGGTACCCGATCTCGCCCGGGCCGCACACGACGGTCGAGGACAGCCAACCGCCCAGCCCGAGGCCGGTGGCGGTGGCCCACAGCGCGGGCACGTCGCTCTCCGACCCGTCCGCGCCGTAGCCGTTGGTGAGCGCATTCACGGCGTTCTGCGCGTCGGTGATGCTCGGCGTCATGCGCTGGAACAGCTGGAACACGTGATCGCCGCTGCCGCCGTAGGGAGAGACCGGGTAGTCGTCGAAGCGGCCAACGCCGAACCACACGTCCGGGATTATTCCGGCCACGCCCGGGATGATGGTCCCGGATAGGCTCGACCTCAGGTTGTTGATCTCGCCGCCCATGGATCCGGTCGTGTCGATCAGGACGAACACGTCCGCTATCTGGATGTCGGTGGAGAACACGAGCGTGTCCATCGTGGGATCGGGGGCCTCGTTGTACGGGACCAGGAAGTAGAAGTTCCCCTCGGAGGTCGGGTCCGATCCCGGGTCGAGAGGATCGGTGCCGGCGCCGACCTCGATGAGGTCCGGCACGCCGTCGCCGTCCGAGTCCTCGGCGTACGGGTTCAGGCCGTTCATGTGTTCCCAGTCGTCGCCGAGCCCGTCGTTGTCCGAGTCCACGTCGCGGAAGTTCGCCACGCCGTCGCCGTCGGAGTCGACCGGCGCGGTCTCGACCAGCACGTCGCCGGCCTCCCCCGCGTCCGGTATCCCGTCCTGGTCCGTGTCCAGGTCGAGCCTGTCCGGGATCGTGTCCTCGTCCGTGTCCTGGATGCCAGGCCTCTCGTGCAGGTCCGAGATGGTGTCCGCGTCCGAGTCCAGGTCCATGAAGTCCCTCACGCCGTCGCCGTCCGTATCGTGCGGTGCCGACGGGTTTCCGCCGATCTCCTCGATGTCCGTGATCGAGTCGCCGTCGTTGTCCGTGTCCGCGAAGTCCGGGATGCCGTCGAGATCCGTGTCGCCCGCGGTCTCGGCGGTGTCGAATATGCCGTTGCCGTCCGCATCCAGATCGCGGAAGTCCGCGGTGCCGTCCGAGTCGGAGTCGCGCGGCGGCGTGCCGCCGTCAGCGTCCCCGGCCTCGATCGAGTCCGCGATCCCGTCGCTGTCCGAGTCGTCGTCCACGTAGTCCGGGATGGTGTCCCCGTCGGTGTCCGCACCCGCGCCGCCCGAGTATCGCCCCTCGTCCTCGTCGGAGATCGTGTCCCCGTCCTCGTCCGAGACCGGAGGGTGCCACGTGTCGGTGCCGTCGCCATCCACGAAGGTGTCGAAGTCGAAGGCGCCCTTCTCCGCACCGCACGCTGGAGCCAGGATGGCCATGAGGACCGCTGTGGAGGCCAGGCTCTTCTTCATGATCTGCTCCCTTGGCCGGCGTTGCGACTCGATGTCAACGACCCTCAATAGTACCGTATCTTCGTCCCTGCTTCAAAGTCGATTCGGCAGGTGGATCTCCCCGGGGGACCAACGATCGCCGTGTTGGGGCCAGACCAGACAATCCCGGCCGTCCAGGGCTCTTGTTGTCGTGGTTTTCATTATACCCCGAATCGCGGAACCCTTTTCCTGGCGATCGTGCGAAGCGCCAGGTCCTTTTCATCCATGTGACGATACGCCGCGGTACAGCTCCGTGTTTGACTTGCCTCGATTTCCACGGGTCCACGGACCCGGGAGCTTGCCAGGAAGAACGATGGCGGAAACCCTACGGCCGAACAGCAGGAAGGACGAGGAGAAGCCCCGCGACGCGCACCATCGCGGCCTGCAAGGCCGGATCGTCACGGTCCTGCTGCTCGTCTCCATACTCCCGCTCGGCCTGACGGGTGCGGGGGCAGGAGCCGTCTTCGGCAGGCTGCTCGAGCGCAAGACC
>CAZGVR010000312.1:3837-5277 GCA_964528945.1 uncultured Myxococcales bacterium | reverse complement strand
GGGTTCTCTGCAGGCTGCGCGACACTCAGCCCTAGTGGTTCGAGGCCCTGAACACCGAGATCAACAGGCTCCTGCCCGAGTTCGATCGGGTCCTGTTCGACACGCCGAGCGAGGGCTATCGCGCCTTCCTCCTGCGCACGACCGCGGGTCATCACGGAATCGCCTCGGCCGACCTGTCGCAGGGAACCCTCCTTGCGGTCGCAATCCTCACGCTGACTCATCTCCCCTCGCCCCCGTCGATCGTGTGCCTGGAGGAGCCGGACAGGGGAATCCATCCCCGCCTGCTCCGCGAGATCAGGGATGCAATCTACAGGTTGACCCACCCGGAGGATCACGGCGAGACGCGCCCGCCCGTGCAGGTGGTCGCGACGACTCATTCCCCGTACATGCTGGATCTCTACAGGGATCACCTGGACGAGGTCGTGGTCGCGCACAAGGAAGGGCTTTTCGCCAGGTTCGAGAAGCTGTCCGAGTTGAAGAACGTGGACGAGATCCTCGAGGACTCGCGTCTCGGAGACGCATGGTTCGGCGGCATCTTGGGCGGCGTGCCCGGGAACTCATGAGGATAGCTATCCTGAGTGAATCGCCGGCGGACGAGGCTGCGATTGCCGTGCTTGTGCGTCGCGTAGTTCGGACGCCGGTCGAGGTAGTCCAGCCGGGCAGGTTCAGGGCCGGAGGATGGCCACACGTCCTGGATCTGGTTCCCCTCCTGATCAGATCGCTGGCGCTGAACGACGAGGCCGATGCTCTCGTCGTGGTCGCCGATGCGAACTCCTCCACGCCGCACACGGGGGGACATGCACCCGGCGAGGCGACAGGTTGCAGGTACTGCAGGTTGGCCGCCGCTGTCCGGCGGACGTTGGATGAAGTTGGGCCGGAGGCCCATCGCCTCCCGAGGGTCGGGATCGGGGTTGCCGTTCCGTGCTTCGAGGCATGGCTGAGGATCGGGCTCGGGGATGCCCGTGACGAGCGCGGCTGGGTCGAGCAGATGGAACTCGCCAGAGCGCAGGACTCGCCGAGGCGGCGCATCAAGGAGATGCAGCTCGTGCTCGAGCAGGCCGTCTACGGGACGACCAGGCCTTCGCTGCCGGTGGAAGCCGAGGTCATGGCGGCCGAGATGTCGAGAATCCTCGGACGAGATGGCTTCCGGGAGGATCTGGTCGCGTGTTTCCCTGAAGGTCTCGGTCCTCTGATCCGCGAGCTCGAATCATGGAGCGAATCGGGGAAGTGAGACCCCCTGGGAACCTGACCGCCCGGGCCGTGGACAGGACCCTGCTTTCCGTTGTAGACCGGGTGGATACGGACTCAGCGGAGGGCCGCACACATGGAGATACTCGACAGGGGTGAGGGCGAGGTCAGGCTCTGGGACGTGGACGAGGTCCGCGCGTGGATGCGCGACAAGAAGACGCGAAAGCTCGTGGACAAGGTCGTGACCGAGAA
>CAZGVR010000312.1:3203-3827 GCA_964528945.1 uncultured Myxococcales bacterium | reverse complement strand
GAGGCCGTCTCGCGGTACGTGGAGGACGGGGCGTACCTATCGTACGACCTGTCGAGCATGGTGCGCGGGCCCATGAGCCTCGAGCGCGAGATCGTCAGGCAGCGCAGGAAGGACCTTTGGATCGCGGCCAAGTTCACGCTGCTCGACACGTCCATCCTCGTGGGCGGCGGTTGCGTCTCCAAGATCGACGTGGGTTTCGCGGGCCTTGGCGCGCCGCTCTTCAAGGCAATCGAGAGCGGGCGCGTGCGCACCATCGACTGGTCGAACGGCACGCTCGCGCTCAGGCACAAGGCAGGCGCCATGGGCGTCCCGTTCCTGCCGGTCCGCTCGCTCGCCGGCACGGACACGTTCCGCCACTCGGGCGCCATGATCGTGGAGGACCCCTTCACGCACAAGCGGATCACGGTAGTGCCGGCCGTGTTCCCGGACGTTGCCATCATCCACGTGAACCAGTGCGACAGGCACGGGAACGCGCGCGTGTTCGGCCCGAGCATCACCCCGCTCGAGACGGCAATGGCCTCGCGCCGGGTCATCGTCTCGACCGAGGAGCTGATCACGACCGAGGAGATCAAGCGCAACCCCGGGCTCACGACCATCCCCTACTTCCTGGTGGACGCGGTGGTC
>CAZGVR010000312.1:0-3193 GCA_964528945.1 uncultured Myxococcales bacterium | reverse complement strand
CCACTACGACCGCCGCCCTAGTCGAGTTGACTCACGCGGTGGTCGTCGCGCCCTGGGGCGGCCACCCCGGCACCGTGCCGGGCCACTACACCTACGACGCCAAGAACCTGGACGAGTTCTTCGCGGCCCGCGACGACGCGGGCATGAAGAAGTACCTGGACAGGTACGTGTACGGAGTGAAGGACCACTTCGAGTACCTCTCGCTCATCGGCATCGAGCGGCTCACGAAGCTCTGCGAGCAGGAGACCATCAGGGAGGGCTACCACCCATGAGCGCGGATTTCACGGACGTCGAGTTCATGATCTGCCAGTCGGCCAGGCTCGTGGCCGACTCGAGCACGGTCTTCGTGGGCTACGGCATGCCGCAGATCGCCATGATCCTCGCGCAGCGGCTCTACGCACCGAACATAATCCAGGTCTACGAGTACGGCGCGATCGGGCCCGAGGTGGCCACACCCTTCCGCAGGAACATGATGGCGGACGCGCGGAACTCGTACCGGTCCTACGCGTGGACCAGCATGAACACCATGATCTCCTATGCCCAGGCCGGGTTCATAGACTACGGCGTGCTGGGCGCGGCCCAGATCGATCCGTTCGGCAACGTGAACTCCACCATGATCGGCGGGACCTACGAGCGGCCGGGCAAGCGCTTCACCGGGTCGGGCGGCGGGAACGAGGTCGCGTCGCTGTGCTGGCAGACCATCCTGCTCATGAACCACGAGAAGCGCCGGTTCCTCCCGAAGATCGACTTCATCACGAGCCCGGGCTACCTGGACGGCACGCCCGAAGCCCGCGAGAAGGCGGGCCTGCCTGCCGGCACCGGCCCCTCGCAGGTAGTCACCTCCATCGCGCGCTTCGACTTCTCGCCCGAGTCGCACAGGATGCGGCTGGTCGCGATCCGGGACGGGTTCACTAAGGAGAAGGTGCTCGCCGAGATGGAGTTCGAGCCCGAGGTGGCAGCGAAGATCGACGTGATCGAGCCTCCGCGCAAGGACGAGCTGGACATGCTCAGGAACGACATCGACCCGGACAGGGTCATCATAGCCAAGGGCGGTTGAGGCGTGCCGCGTCAGCGTCGCCGGAGCGAGGCCGGTTGCGCAGGACCACGATCCGGGATAATGATCGGGCCATGCCCGTCGTTTCGATGTTCTACGGGATCATCGTCTCCCTCTATTTCCTGGACAGGAAGCGTCACCGCAAGCCTCACATCCACGCGAGGTACCAGGAGCACGAGGTCGTCCTGGCGGTTCCGGACGGCAGGCGGCTCGAGGGGGGCCTGCCGTCCGGCAAGATGAAGCTGCTGCTTGCCTGGATGGAGATTCACAGGGACGATCTCGTGGCGGACTGGGAACTGGCGGTCAGGGGCGAGCCGGTCTTCCCCATCGAGCCGCTGCGGTGAGGCGTTCGATGAACCCCCGGGTGCGTGCCGTGCGGGCGATCGAGGCGTACAGGCTGCGGATCAGGTTCACCGGCGACGAGGTGCGCATCTTCGACGTGTCTCCGTACCTCGGCACCGGCGTGTTCAGGGCGCTCCGGGATCCTGCCGAGTTCTCGACCGCGAGGGTCCTGAACGGCACCGTGGCCTGGAGAGGAGGCCAGGATCTCTGCCCCGATACCCTGTTCGAGGGGAGCGTCCCGGTCCCGGGCGAGCCCCGCGCGAAGCGCGGCCCGACGGCCGCGGCGCGGCCGCCTCGAGGGCGGGGGAGCAGGAATCGCTCCGCGATCGAAGGCCGCTGAGTAGGAGGGATGCATGCGGGCGCTCGTTGCGATCACGGCCGTGATGCTCGCCGGCTGCGGGAACGGCGGCTCGCCGTGCACTGCCGGGTCGGAAGGGTGCGAGTGCACTCCGGCCGGCAACTGCGACTCGCCGAATACGTGTGTTTCCGGGATCTGCATGCCGCCCGCCGCAGACACGGGCGTGGACGGCGACGCGCCGTCCGACACGGCCGCAGACACTGCCGCTGACGACGCAGTCGGCGAGATCGAGTGTGCCACGGACACCGACTGCGACGACTCCGACCCGTGCACCGTGGACTCGTGCGACATGGATTACAACGAGTGCGTGCACGTGGCGCTCGACGCGGACCACGACGGTTACCCGGCCATGGCGGCCGGCGGGACCGCGTGCGCGGGCGGCACGGACTGCCTGGACGATCTCGCGACCGCGTTCCCGGGCGCTCCGGCCGTTCCGTGCTCCCTGCTCGACAACGACTGCAACGGCAACGAGGACGAGGACCAGGACGGCGACGGGCACGCGGACTACGCGTGCGCCGGCGGCGACGACTGCGACGACTCGGACGGTGCGGTGCTGCTGGGGGAGTGCACCGGCGTGAACGAGTGCTGCGACGGGTGCTGGCAGCGGAACGGCTGCTGGACGGACACGGTCTCTGGGCTGGTGTGGGAAGATCCTCCCTCGGACGGCGCCGTGTCCTACTGCACTGCCCTGTCCCTTCCCGGCCACGGCCCTGGCGAGTGGCGCCTGCCGACCATCTCCGAACTGAGGACCCTGATCCGGGGCTGCCCTGCGACAGAGGACGGCGGCGCGTGCGGGGTCACGGATTCCTGCCTGGACGATCCCTGCCTGATTGACTGTGGTGGATGCAGCGGTGGAGGTCCCGGAGTCGGCGGGTGCTTCTGGGATCCTGCGCTGGAAGGGACTTGCGATTGCTACTGGTCGTCGTCGTCGCATGCGGCCTATCCGTCCTACGCCTGGTTCGTCTACGTCTACGGCGCCGTCGTCGGCCTCTACGACAAGGGCGACTACCACTACGTGCGTTGCGTCCGTCCCGGACCGTAGGTCGGCGCTTCGACCATTCGGCCCTTCGGCTCTTTGCGCTGTCCGCGTCGCCGGAATGAGCCTTGTCGCGATCCCGTAGGAGTCGATGGCAGGAAGGGCCGGCCGATTCCGGTCAGGCCGCCCTGTACTGTATCAGCGCGATTTCCACGCCTGGTGTGGATGCGTCGTCGATCTGGCGCAGGATCCTCTTGGTCACCTCCGCGTCGAAGTACGGCTCGCCGCACTGGCGACAGACCCGCGCCGGAACGCCCTTGACCACGAACGTCCTTCCGTCGCGGTTCAACGTGTAGCTGGTGCGCCCGGCTTCCAGGTCGCCCGTCCTGCAGATGACGCACTTCATGGAGTCTTCCTCTTTTTCCTATCCTCGTCCCATAGATCCGGATCGGGCACGTACACC
>CAZGVR010000311.1:2154-5340 GCA_964528945.1 uncultured Myxococcales bacterium | reverse complement strand
GTCGATCCCGCGAAGATCCGGCACCTCGCGGCCGGCCGGAGCTACATGAAGCACATCCCGGGCGAGCGGGTCGCCACCCTCGCCGGATCCGGGCGCTTCGAGGCCACGGTCGACTTCGCGCGGGCGAGGGAGGCGGACGCGATGATAATGTGCGTGCCCACGCCGCTCACGAAGCAGCGCGAGCCCGACATGTCCTACATCGCCTCGACGCTCGAGAGCGTGGCCCCGTACTTGAGGGCCGGTCACCTGCTCGTGCTGGAGTCCACGACCTGGCCCGGCACGACCAGGGAGATGGTCGTCCCGGTGGTCGAGGCCCGGGGGCTCAGGGTGGGCGAGGACGCCTTCGTGGCCTTCTCCCCGGAGCGCGAGGACCCGGGCAACCCCAGCTTCACGACCGCGCGCATCCCCAAGGTCGTCGGCGCCGACGACGCGGCGAGCCGCGAGGTCGCGGTCGCGCTGTACGCGGCCGTGATGGACAGGGTCGTGCCCGTGTCCGGCGCCTCGACGGCAGAGGCCGTGAAGCTGACCGAGAACATTTTCAGGGCCGTGAACATCGCGCTCGTGAACGAGCTGAAGCTCATCTACACGAAGATGGGGATCGACGTCTGGGAGGTCATAGACGCCGCGTCCACGAAGCCGTTCGGATTCATGCCGTTCTATCCGGGACCGGGCCTGGGAGGGCATTGCATCCCGATCGATCCCTTCTATCTCACGTGGAAGGCCCGCGAGTACGAGGTGTCCACGCGGTTCATCGAGCTCGCCGGCGAGATAAACACGTACATGCCGCACTACGTGGTGCAGAGGCTCCAGGACGAGCTCAACGGAAGGGGCAGGAGCCTGAAGGACGCGAGGATCCTCATCCTCGGCCTGGCGTACAAGAAGAACGTCGAGGACATGAGGGAGAGCCCGTCCCTCCGCCTGTTCGACATCCTCAGGGAGCGAGGGGCCTTGGTGGAGTACCACGACCCCTACATCGCCTCGATCCCGCCCTCGCGCGAGTACCGGCACCTCCAGGGGATCGAGTCGAGGGAGCTGACCGAGGACTCGGTGGCCGCCATGGACGCGGTCCTCGTCTCCACGGACCACGACGGGATCGACGACGCGATGGTCGCCAGGCGGGCGCGGCGGGTCGTGGACACACGGCGCGCCTGCCCGGCCGGGCCGAACGTGGTCCGCGCCTGATCGCGGCAGGGTGACGGGAGGATGGCGGGCGGATCGCGCAGGCGGGGCCGTGCGGCCGGCCCGGACGAGACGGGCAGCACCGTCGAGATCCGCGGCTCGGTCGAGCGCGTCACATTCCGCAACGAGGAGAATCTGTACACCGTCCTCAAGCTGAGGGTGAAGGACGACGGGCCCGGCGAGCGCCGGGGATCCAATCTGCTCCGGAACGCCCACGCCCGCGGCGACGGGGATGGGCTGGTCACGGCCGTGGGCCCTGTCCCGCTCGTGGAGGTGGGCGGCGATCTGGCCCTGACGGGCACCTGGACCGTGGACTCGAGGTTCGGCGAGCAGTTCAGGATCGAGCAGGCGGTCCTGATCCCGCCGGTGACGATCGAGGGCATCGAGCGCTACCTCGGCTCCGGGCTCGCGCGGGGCATCGGCAAGGAGTTCGCCCGCAGGCTGGTCAGGCGGTTCGGGACGAGGACGCTCGAGGTCATCGAGACCGACCCAGAGCAGATCAGGAAGGTGCCCGGCATCGGGCCGACCAGGGCCGCCTCCATAGTCCGGGCCTGGCAGGATCAGAAGGCGGTCCGCGACGTGATGGTCTTCCTGCACTCGCACGGCGCCACCCCGGGCCTCGCGTCCCGCATCTTCAGGCGCTACGGCAAGGACTCGATCGCGGTCCTCGAGAGCAACCCGTACGTCCTGGCGGGCGAGGTGCACGGGGTCGGGTTCCTCACGGCCGACAGGATCGCGAGGAGCCTCGGCATCCGGAAGGACGCGGCCGAGCGGATCGCGGCCGGGACGCTGCACGCGCTCGAGGAGGCGTCGTCCGAGGGCCACTGCTTCCTGCCCCGGCCGGATCTTGTCGAGGCGGCCGTGGGGCTGCTCGACGTGGATGCTTCCCTGGTCGAGTCGATGCTGCCCGCGCTCGAGGGCGAGCGCCGCATCTCGATCTTGCCCTCTCGGGATCCGGCTGGCTCGCCAGGCCAGGACGCCGTGTACCCGACCAGGCTGGAGTTCGCCGAGGCGTGGACCTCGAGGCTGCTCAAGAAGCTGCTCTGGTCCGACGCCCCGAGGATCGAGGTCGACGTGGGCAAGGCGGTGCCCTGGGTCGAGGCCAGGCTGGGCATGAGGTTCGCCGGGAAGCAGCGCAAGGCGGTCGCGAGCTCGCTCGAGCGGCGCGTCTCGATCATCACGGGCGGCCCTGGGACCGGCAAGACGACGATAGTGAAGGCGCTCACGTCGGTGATGGCAAGGAAGGGCGCGAGGATCATGCTCTGCGCGCCGACCGGCCGCGCTGCCAAGCGCCTGTCCGAGGCCACGGGCCTCGATGCCCTCACCATCCACAGGCTCCTCAGGTGGAGCCCCAAGGACGGCCGCTTCCAGCACGACGACTCTAGCCCGCTCGACTGCGACCTGCTGGTCGTGGACGAGATGTCCATGGTGGACGTCCAGCTCATGCACGCCCTCGTCCGCGCCGTGCGGCCCGGCTGCCGCCTGGTGCTGGTCGGCGACGCCGACCAGCTGCCCAGCGTGGGCCCGGGCAACGTGCTCAGGGACATGGTCAGGTCGCGCAGGATCCCGTCGGTCAGGCTAGAGGAGATCTTCAGGCAGGAAGGCGGGTCGCTCATCGTGGAGAACGCGCACCGCGTGAACACGGGCCGGATGCCGGCCATGGAGCCCGAGTCCGGCGAGAACCGCGACTTCTACTTCGTGGAGCGCAAGGAGCCGCCCGAGATCCTGGGCACGGTCGTGGAGATCGTGGCCAGGCGCATCCCGGAGCGATGGGGGTTCGACCCGGTGGACGACGTGCAGGTGCTCACGCCCATGCACAGGGGCCCGATCGGCGCGGCCAGCCTGAACCGCGAGCTCGCCGAGCGGCTGAACCCGAACGCCAGGCCAGTGCAGGGCGCGCGCGGCGGTCACAGGATCGGCGACAAGGTCATGCAGACGAGGAACAACTACGACCTCGAGGTCTGGAACGGCGACATAGGCCGCGTGATCGAGGCGAGCGAGGACGAC
>CAZGVR010000311.1:0-2144 GCA_964528945.1 uncultured Myxococcales bacterium | reverse complement strand
TCGGCGCCTGCGAGGAGATCGTGATGGGTGGCCGCGAGGACGACCGCAAGCTCGTTGTCGAGTACGACGGCCGCCGCGTGGCCTACGACTTCGACGAGACCGACGAGATGGTCCCTGCCTACGCCGTGTCCATCCACAAGTCCCAGGGCTCGGAGTTCAAGGCCGTGGTGGTGGTCGTCTCGACCAGCCACTACGTCATGCTGCAGCGGAACCTCCTGTACACGGCCATCTCGCGCGGCAGGAAGCTGGTCGTGCTGGTGGGCACGAAGAAGGCGATCGCGATCGCGCTCAAAAACGACGAGGTGAGGGCCAGGCACACGATGCTGGCCGAGCGGCTGCGGGGGCTCAGATCAGCCGCCGAGGGCGCCGATCCCGACCCCGACGCAGGCCAGGCAGAAGGGCACGAGGATGCTGAGGACGGTGACGGCGGCGATGAGGATCCATAGGCCCAGGTTCACGAACCCCACGATGATCCCGGCCTTGGCCAGGCCGTCGCCGCCGAATCTCTCGGGATCCGCCTTGATCTTGTTCCTGGCCATGAAGCCCACGATGATCGCGGGGATCGCGAGGAGGCGCGCGACGAGCGCCATGGTCTCGTCCTTCTTGGGCGGCGCTGGGTAGTAGGGCCCCTGCGGCTGCTGCATGGGCTGCATCGGCTGACCAGGCTGCATGGGCTGCGGCTGCACGTAGACCGGCTGCGGCGCGTAGCCGGGCGCCGGCTGCGCAGAGGTTCCGGGCATGGGCTGGTATGGGCCGGGCGGCTGGTTGGGTGGTGCGTTCATGCACAGTCCTTTCTATCCGTGCGGATTTCCTTTGCGCTCGATCTCTATAGCACCGAAGCGTCGTGGATGTCTCCTCGAGCAAGAGATCCGTGCCTGAAGTCGAACGCCGGCATGCAGGCCGGAGCTATGGCAGTTCGTCGGCTCAGGCGGCTCGTTCGGCCTTCACCGAGCGCACCTCCAGGCGGACGCCGAGGACGCGCAATGCGCGCAGCAGGGACTCCGTCTTCGTCCTGTGCAGGGGATCCAGCATCCGCCTGACAACCCGCTCGTCGACCTTCAGCTTGCGGGCGAGCTCGACGTTCTTGATACCCATCTTCCTTATCTGCTCGTATAGAGCCACCTTTGCCGCCGTCGTCAACTCGACCGATACGCAGGGTCGCCCCGCCGCCGACGATGGCGCGGGGATGTCCTCGCCCTCGTGCATCCGGGACGCGAGAGCCATGTCCAGGCAATCGGCCGCCTCGTCCAGTGCCTCCTCCCTCGTGGCACCGTCGGTCACCGCGCCGGACAGATCCGGAAAACGAACGACGTGACGTCCCTCTTCATCCATCTCGATGTCCACTGGATAGGCGTATCTCATGCTCGATCTCCTATTCGATGTCTCGCTTACTCAGGCCAAGGTCCTGCAGCATTGCGGCGAGCAACCCTGGTCCGATCTCCTTTTTCCGATCCTTCATCGTCGTCCGATGGGACCCGAAGAAAACGGTGGCGTGGCTGCCTTTGCCGTGACGCTCGACGAGCCGTAATTCGAGCCCACGCTCGCGCGCGATCCTCTTCAGTCTCCTTAGCAGCTCGCTACCGTTCACGAACACAGTATCGGACACATCTGTCCGATCGTCAAGTTGCTTCCGAGAAACGTGTCCTTGCCGCGATCATCCCGTGTACTAGAATGGGTGAGGTACGAGGGAGGGAACGACATGAGAGGCCATTTCTGGCAAAGCTTTGCCGTTACGACAGGCGTCATCGCGTTGCTCGGCTGCGGCGGCAGGAAGCCCGGCAACACGGGCAACGACACCTTCATCGTGGACTCGACCGACTCGTCCGGCTGGGACGTCGACGCCCCAACGGACCTGCCCGACGCGCCGCCCGCGTGCACGGACTCGGACGGCGACGGGTACGGCGCCGGGTGCGAGCCGGGCGGCGACTGCGACGACACGGACCCTGCCCACTGGGAGGACTGCACCGACTGCCCGGAAACGCACGCAGCCGGGTGCACGTGCTCCTCTGGCGAGTCGTACACATGCTACGAGGGGCCTGCCGGCACCGCGGACTTCCCCCCGTGCAGCTCCGGCACCCGCTTCTGCGAGTCCGGCCACCTCGGGTCCTGCCTCGGGCAGGTGCTGCCCGCGCCCTCGGAGACGG
>CAZGVR010000310.1:0-5357 GCA_964528945.1 uncultured Myxococcales bacterium | reverse complement strand
GTGCGGCTCCTCCCTGATGGGCGTGGTGTGACCTTCGCTCACGACCCGCCAGCCGCCGTCCTCCTTCATCATGATCGGCCCGCAGTGGTAGATGACGCCTCCGGCCAGGTACTTCCGCACCGAGTCCGGCCTCTTCTCGACCATGACCTTGTGGGCGGCGTCGCGGGCCGTGACGATGAGGCCGTGGAGAGCCACCTCGTCGCCCACCGCGAGCGAGCGGACCGTCGCCTCGTCCACGGGGATGTCGATTCGCTTCATGGTCAGCCTCCCACCGCATCGAAGGGAACTCTCGAATGGCTCACCCGGCCGTTCCTGATGCGGGCGTGGGCCCGCCGCAGGCTCCAGCAGGAGTAGGCCATGGTCACGAAGAAGGACGCGGGCAGCCTGTGGGCCTTGGTCACCTTGACCCCGAGGAGCGTGGTCTTCCCCCCGAAACCCATGGGGCCGATGTCGAGGACGTTCGCCTGGGCGAGGAGCCTCCTCTCCAGGTCGGCGAGCACCGGATCCGGGCTCGAGTCCGTGAGCGGCCGGAGGAGCTGCCTCTTCCCGAGCTCGTAGCCCGTCACTCGATCCCCGCCGATGCAGATTCCGAGGACACCGGGGGCGCAGCCCTTGCCCTGCGCGGCGTTGATCATCTTGAGGACCACCCTCCTCACTCCCTCGACGTCGCGGCCCGCGCCTATGGCCGAATCGGGCAGCGAGACCTGGGCGGAGACGTTCTCGCATCCGCCCCCCTTGAGCAGGAGATCCGCGGTCAGGTCCTCCCCGTCAGCCTCGTGCACGTGGACGACCGGGTGGCCGAGGCCCACGTTGTCCCCGCTGTTCGTGCCAGTGACCGAGTCCACGGAGTTCGGCCTCAGGTACCCCAGGGAAGTGGCCTTCCTCGTGGCCGCAACCACCGCGTCGACGATCTCGCGCTCGCGGACGGCACGCGGACGCGCGATCCACCACGTGTTGGTGCCGGTGTCCTGGCACATCGGACGCACTTCCTTCCTCGCCATCTCGATGTTGCGCAGCAGGATCCCGAGGGCGTTCCTGCCCGACGACATCTCCGCCTCTCCGCCGAAGGCAGATGCGAGGGCCTGCTCGACGTCCGGCGGCAGATCGGTGGACGCCCTCCTGATCATCTCCAGGAACAGCCTCTCCATGCGCTTCCCGTCCAGGGCCTGGGTGGTCCTCTCCGGGGACGGCTTCCTCTTCGTGCTCCTCGAGCCCTTCATGACTCCCTCCGTGGGCAACGATCCGAGATTGACACCCGCCCCCGAGTGACTAACCTCGGGCTTGTCCGTCCAATGCCAAAGCGAGACTACTACGAAGTTCTCGGCATCGCCAGGGAAGCCACGGATGCCGAGATCAAGAAGTCCTACAGGCAGCTTGCGCTCAAGTACCACCCCGACCGCAATCCCGGCAACGTCGAGGCCGAGGACATGTTCAAGGAGGCCACCGAGGCCTTCCAGGTCCTGTGCGATGCCGAGAAGCGCCGCATCTACGACGCCTACGGCCACGAGGGTCTCGCGGGCTCGGGCTTCCAGGGCGCCTCGGCCTGGACCGTGGAGGACATACTGTCCAACTCGATCTTCGGCGACATGTTCAGGGACTTCTTCGGCTTCGGCTTCGGACGGACCTCGGGCTTCGGCTGGGATCGCCACTCCTCGGGCGAGTGGGGGCCGATCCGCGGGCGCGACGTGAAGAAGCGCATCGAGATAACCCTCGACGAGTCGTTCAAGGGTACCAGGCGATCGCTGGCCTTCCAGTTCAGGGGCCGGTGCGACAAGTGCGAGGGGAGCGGCGCCAAGTCCGGGACCGAGCCGGAGGTCTGCCCGGTCTGCACCGGACGCGGCCAGGTCGTGCACTCGCGGGGAGCCTTCGTGCTCACGACCACGTGCGGCTCGTGCAACGGCACCGGCCGGATCATCCGGATCCCGTGCACCGACTGCGGCGGGACCGGCGAGGCCATGCGGGAGCAGCGCATCGACGTGAAGATCCCGGCGGGCATAGACGACGGCCAGATAGTCCGGGTCTCGGGCCAGGGCGAGCCCGGGCAGCGAGGCGGCCCTTCGGGGGATCTCTACGCGGTCATCGCCATAGCCCCGGACGAGCGCATCCATCGCGAGGGCCCCGATCTCTACGTACAGATGGAGATTCCCTTCACCAAGGCCGCCCTGGGCGCGAAGTTCCAGGTGGAGTCCATAGACGGGTCAGTGAGCGTCGAGATCCCGCCCGGCTCCCAGCCCGGGGACGAGATCCTGGTCGAGGGCAAGGGAATGCCCCGAGTGCAGGACCGCGGCAGGGGTGACCTGCACGTGATCCTCAAGGTCGCCGTGCCGCGCAAGCTGACGAGGAAGCAGCGCAAGATCCTAGAGGAATTCGAGGACAAGTGAGCGGCCCGGGCATGAGGAGGCGGCAGGGAGTCACGGTCGTCCTCGCGCTCGCATCGCTCGCCGTGCTGCAGGACGCCGGATGCAGGCCCAGGGTCGTCCCGATCGCGACGAAGGCCGTCCAGGCATGCAGGGAAGGTAAGTACGAAGGTGCCCTGGCCATTCTCGAGCCCGGGGCCGGTGCATCGGGCGAGGATCCCGGGGCGCGGGATCTGCGCATCGCCCTGCTCGCGCGGCTCGGCAGGATACCGGAGGCCATGGACGCCTACTCCGCCCGCACCGGTGGAGGCGCTCCCCACGATCCCCTGCTCCTCGAGGCCCTGCTGCTCGGCGCGTTCCCGGAGGGCATGAGGGTGGACCCGGTCGCCGTCGCCGGCGGTGGCCGGCGTCCCGAGCCTGGATCCGCGACCGAATCCGCGCTCGCAGTTGCTGTCCGGGCCCCGGCCGCAGCACCCGGCGCCGACGCCTTCCCGTGGCCGCGCCTCGCCTGGCTTCTGGGCGTGCTCGCGATACCCGGCAGGGACGCCTCCTTGGGCGCGCTGGAACCCCTCGTGACCCAGAAGCGAGCGCCTCTCCTGCGAGGCGCCGCACTCGATGCCCACGCCCAGATCTGCACACGGGCGGCCGTAGAGCGTCTCGGGCGATACGCGGAGCGGTTCTCCACGTCCACGATAATGCAGCGACAGATCCTGGACGTGATCGCGCGATTCCCGGCTTCTGGAGCGGCCCAGGCCGCGGCCCTCCTCGGGAGCAAGGACCAGTCCGTGAGGGCGCGAGCCGCCGGCGTGCTGGTGAGGACCGGGGATGCGGACGCGGACGGGCTGCTCAGGGCCTCGGACACCATCGAGGCCAAGGCCGCCCTGCTCGCCCGCAACCCATCCGAGCCCGGCGCGGGCGATGCTCTCCTCGAGCACCTGAAGTCTCTCGGGACCCCGCTCGAGATCTCCCGCTTCCTGGTCCTCGTCGACGAGACTGGCGGGGAAGGGATGCTGCCATTGCTCTGCGAGGCTGCCCACTCGGCAGATCCCGGGGTCGCCACGACCGCGATACAGATCATGTCGAACGACCCCGCGCCACTGTCGGGAGCCTGCCTCGTGGACGTGGCCATGGCAGCGAAGCCCGGGATCCTCGAGGCGGCGGCGATCGCGCTCGTGTCCGTGCCCGCGACCGGGCGCGAGGCGGATCTCGCGAAGCTGGTGGACGGCCTGTGGCAGCAGGGAAACTCGCAGCTCGCGGCGGTCGGAGCGGGCGCGCTCGGCCGCACGGGCGGCGCGGACGCGGAGAGGATCCTGCTCGAGATGCTGAGGTCGGGCGAGACCAGGACGAGGAGGGCCGCCTCGGTTGCCCTGCTGCACCTCGGCCACGAGGAGGTGCTCCCCACCGTGCTCGAGGTCTTCGACGAGACCCAGGGGCCATGGGACCTCCTGTCGCACGTGGAGTGGCGGCTCCTCGCCGGTGATCCCGGGACCCACGGCGATCTGGTCGCGCGGGCGGTCAGGGAGGGCAATCCCAACCTGAGGGACAAGGTCCTCGAGGTCCTGGTGGCGAGGCTCGACCCGGTAGCCATCCCCCTCGTTGAAGAGGTCCAGCTCGGAAGGCTGGAGGGCGTCCCGCTGGAGGCCCGGGTGCCGGGCGACGACCGGGTCGCCAGCCTGGCCCGGCTGATCGTGGACGACATGTCCCTGCGAGGCGACGGCCAGGGGCGGCGAGGGGTCATCGAGGACCTGCTCGGGTCCGACGATCCCTACCTGGTCCTGGTCGGCCTGCACCTGATCGAGCCCGGGGATCGCGGCTGGGCCATGGCGCGCGCGGAGGAGGTCCTCGCCGGCAACGGCGACCCCTGGCTGCGGCTCGAGGCGGTCAGGGCGCTCGCGATCCTCACGGCTTCCTGAGAACGACCACCCAGTCGGTGTCGATGCGCTCGTCGCGCGGTACCTTGATGAAGTGCTTGATGATCTCCGACGCAAAGCAGGTTTCGACCTCGAGCCCGACCGGGTCGGCCATGCTCATGATGTACTTCCAGCTCTCGAAGATCTCCCCGCGGATCCGGTTGTTCCCGACCACGACCACGTAGCGACCGCCCGGCCTGAGAACGCGCGCGACCTCGCGCAGGTTCTCGCGCATGTCGTCGAGGTACTTCCACGCGATGAACGCCCGCCTGGGATCCCTGCCGTAGATGCGGCCCAGGACCGCGTCCGCCGCCTTCACGCCGATCCGCCGCTGGCCACGGTACTCCGAGGCCGCCACGATCTCGGTGCCGACGTGGGCACGCTTCAGGTGGTTCAGGGAACCGCTCGCGAGGCCCAGCCAGTAAATCTCCAGCTGGTGCGTCCGTGGGTAGTCGACCGCGTTCGCATAGGGCGGCGAGGTGACCGCGAGGTCGAAGGTCTCGTCCGGGTAGCCGATCCGTCGAGCGTCCATGCCTTCCGGGAACTCGGCCCGTACATGGCCGGGACAGCGACGCGAGAACTCCAGCATGCGCGGGACCGCTACGAGTATGGCCTCCGCGAACCTGGAGAGCGCCATGCCAGGCTCGACCACCTTGCCCAGCTTCTTCCTGATCACGGTCCTCGTGCAGTTGTCGTCCGCGTTCGACACGCCTCGCACGATGGAGGAAAGGCAGATCCGGAAGAAGTCCCGGACCGGCTCACCCGCCCGAAGGCCGGCGACAGCGCGCCGCAGGTAGGCCATCTCGACCAGGATCTCCCGCCTGAACCACGAATCCCTGTACGGGAACTCGGGGAGGTCGGTCTCGGAGACCCTGGAGGGGCGGAAGGCCTCTGCCGCCCGGATCAGATCCTGCTGCGCGGCCACGAGCGGGCGTTCCGGCAGCGGCGTGACCTTCACCCTCGACAGGAAGCGGGAGAACGGATCCACGTCGATCCCGACCGAGCCCCGCCGCGCGAGAAGGGCCTCGACGCTCGTGGTGCCGCTGCCGGCGAAGGGATCCAGGATCAGATCCCCCTCCCTGGACCACCT
>CAZGVR010000309.1:2492-5377 GCA_964528945.1 uncultured Myxococcales bacterium | reverse complement strand
CGCACTCCTGGGCCTTCCACACGACCGTGACGAGGCCCCCTCCGAAGTAGGGCGGCGTGCCCGTGAGCATCTCGTAGAGGATGGCGCCCAGACCGAAGACGTCCGTCCTCTCGTCTATCGCCTCGGCATCGCCCCGGGCCTGCCCGGGGGCGAGGTAGCACGGCGTGCCCAGGACCTCGCACTCGGAACCGGGATCCCCGCCTGGACGGTCGCCCGTCCGCGGCATCTCGGTGTCCATGGCCGACGGCCTCCGTTCGCCCGCGAGCTTGGCGATGCCCCAGTCGACGACGTAGACCTGGCCGTGATCGCCGACCATCACGTTGTCGGGCTTCAGGTCCCTGTGGATCACCCCGCGCGAGTGGGCGAACGCAACGGCATCGCAGACCTGGACGAGGATCCTGAGCTGCCTGCCCAGCTCGCGGGCCGTCCGCGAGGCGAAGTCCGTCTCCCGGAGCACGCTCGAAAGCGTCCGGCCCTCGATCAGCTTCATCGTGAAGTACACGGCCCCCGACCCGTCGACGCCGATCTCGTGGACCGGTACGACGTTCGGATGCTCGAGCTGGGCCGTGATCTGGGCCTCCTCGATCAGCCTCCTGAGCGCGTCGGGACGCTCCCCGTGCCCTGCCGGCAGGCGCTTCAGGGCCACGCTCCTGCACAGGTTTCGATCCCTCACGGCAACGACCACGCCCATGCCGCCGGCGTCCATCTCCACCTCTTCCGCGATGCGCGCGGAAACGTCCGCGCTGGGCGGGTGGGGATCGACCACGACCTTCCTCGAAGTCTTTTCCATGGCCCCATGTTACCACCGTCACCGCTTGCGGGAACATGCTCGCCGCGGGTACACTCCGTCCCGTCGGCGACTGCGACCGGAGAACCGGATGACGGCACGCCCCCCGACTGGAACCACGGACGATACGCTGGATGCGGCCGGGCTCGACCTTGCCATGGGTTCGACCCTCGACTCGCTTCGCCTCGAACCCCGTCCCCACTTGCAGGATCTGCCCCACGTGCGGCCCTCGTCGATTCCTGCCGATGTCGACGCCGCGGCGGCGCTCTCCAGGATCGGACGGATGCTCGTCAGGAAGGGGGACCGGCGATCTCTAGCCATCGCGCTGGGCGTATCGTTCCTGCTGCAGGAGATCGAGGACCGCTCGCGGGTGGGGCGCGGGCGTTCGGCGCTCCTGCGCGGGCTTGCCAGGATCGGGCTGGGCCAGATCGGGAGCGGGCTCCTGAGCGTCGCCAGGTTCGTCGAATCCGCGGAGGGAGAGGCCGACCACGAGGGATCGGTCCTGGCGAAATGGGGGCTCGTCACGGTCGCCGTCTCCTTCCGAGACCTCGCACTCGCCGCGCACCTCGCATCGGATTGCAGGAAGATCGCGGAACGGCACGTGCTGCGCGGCGACGCCCATCGCGCGGGCCGCATGGTCAGGCTGCTGGACTCCCTGGCCGCAGGCGCCCCGCCTGCCGCGCGGCGCGAGGATTCCCTCCCCCTCTTCCTTGGACTCGATCCAGGCGGTCCCGAAGCGAGGGCGCCGTCCGATCTCCTGCCCGACTCGTTCGCGGACCTGTGCCGCGCGCGCCGCGCGTGGCCCGATCACGAGGCGATCCGCGGGCTCGGGGCGGACGATCTCGTGGCGCTCGGGAGGATCCTCGCCCGGTGGAACCTGGCCCGGCCGTTCTCCTCCGCTGCAGGGGTGCTGCGCGAGAACTCGCCCGACAGGTGGTTCAGGCTCCTCCTCCAGCGCGCCATGGGAGCCAGGGCCGCTGCGAGGGTCGAGGCCGACTCGAACGCATCCCCGCGGCCGCTCCATCGCGACGACGCGGTGGCGTGGATGACCGACGTCGTGGGGTACTCGGCCCTCGCGGAGAGGACCTCTCCGGAGAGCCTCTTCGAGACGCTCACCCCCCTGTTCCGCATCATGAACGAGGAACTGGAGGAGGCCGGCGGGATGATCCTGGAGTTCGTCGGGGATTCCATCCTGGTGGTCTTCGGGGCGTTCGACGGGCCGACCATCGACCACGCCGAGATCCTCCGTCGGACGGCCGCGTGCCTGGAGAGGATACGTGCCCACGCCGCGCTCTCTCGCCTGACGGGGAAGGAGGAGGTCGGGATCGGCGTCGGAATGGCGAGGGGCCCGCTCGCGCTGGGATACCTGGGCGGTCTGGAGCGCTGCCACCTGAGCACCCTGGGGAGCACGGTGAACGTGGCGGCCCGTATGGAGAGCCTGACCAGGAAGTTGCCGCTCGCGGTCGCGATCCACGAGTCCCTGTTCGAGGGCGCGGATCCGGCGCCGTGGAGGGCGCCGCGCCGCCTGAACCACACCATGCGCGATCTGGGCTCGCACAGTGTGAAGAACATCCCCAGGGCGCTCCGGGTCCTGGGCATGGCGCCGCTCGTGCCCACGTGGGTCGAGTTCGTGCCCATGGGCCTCGTGGCGGCTCCGGAGCCGGGCGTCGTCTACCTCGACTCCGGCAACCGGTGCGTGAGGGGCATCGTGGATCACCACTCCGGGCCGGGGCTGGGCAACAGCGTCTGCGAGATCGTGGTGACGCGCCCGTCGCTGGTCCTCAGGCACCTCATGGGAGTGCCCCGGTCCAGGATCGAGTTCCGCCTCCACGAGGCCCCGGACCTGGACTGCGTGGCCTCCTACTATGCCGCCTGCGAGCTGCTCTCGGGCCGGACACGGAGGGGCGCGCTTAGAGCCCTCGCATCCTACGTCAGCCGCGTGGACCAGGGGGAGTTCCCTGACCGGCGGCGCTTCCTCGACTCGCCGTACGCGATCTTCGCCGCCCACCAGGCACTGTCGCTCGGCGTGGCCGGGGACGGACCGCGGGACCTCACACTCCTCGAGGCCGGAACGAGCGTCGTGGACGCCGCCGTCTTC
>CAZGVR010000309.1:1702-2482 GCA_964528945.1 uncultured Myxococcales bacterium | reverse complement strand
GAGCGCGAGTGGCTCGCCAACGACCGGGAGGCCTACGCTGCGGACCTCAAGAGGGCGATCCGCTACGAGGCGCGAGTGCGCGGGATCGACGGGCCGGTGACCGGCCTGTGGCTCGACCACCCGAGGTCGGCCTTGTTCAAGGCATGGGCCAGGAACGACCCGGCCGCCCCCGGCGGGCGCGGGTTCCCCTTCCTGGCCGTGGACTGGTCGGACGGTGACATGAACCGATTCGTGATCAGCGTGGACCCTGGCTCGGGCCTGAGCCTGGCCGGACTCGGCCTGGCGCTCGAGCGCGCCGAGACCCTGAGGCGGGCGGAGGCCGGGCGGGAGCGTCCGGCCGAGCCGAGGCGCTGGCCTGCGGACAACTCCGATCCGTGGTACTTCGGCCAGGGCCACGCTCACACGATCGTGGACTCGCCCTCGAGCAGGTCCGGGGGGACGATCCTCTCGGCCGAAGAGGTGCGCGCGATCCACGGATCGGCATGGTAGGGGGCGGGCGATGGAGGAGCGATACGCGCGCGAGATCATCTCGGGCTTCCCGTACCCGATCGCGAAGCAGTTCGTGAAGCTCAGGACCGTGGAGTGCATGGACCCTGGCCCGCTCAGGCTCAAGTACATCCTCTCCACGGCCGAGGCGACCTCCCGCTTCCTCGGCTTCGTGGTCCTCTGCGAGTGCAGGCGGATGATCGAGGAGGAGGAGCCGGGGATCGAGGTTCCGCGATCCCTCTCGTCGGGCTTCCACGTCCAGTACAAGCGGCCCTCCTGGGGCTTCTGGACGCA
>CAZGVR010000309.1:0-1692 GCA_964528945.1 uncultured Myxococcales bacterium | reverse complement strand
GCCCCGCTTGCTCTTCGACACGTACTTGCAGCTCGTCTGGACGCAGGTCGCGCGAGAGGGGCTCAAGCTCCTGGAATCCAGGAAGGCGGGCCTCCTGGCCCCCGATCTGCTGCGGTTCTGGTTCTCGAGCGTGCCCAGGGAGAACGAGCCAGCGCTCGCGCTGGGCAGGCTCCTCGCCATGCGCAACGGCCTGAGCCACGAGAAGATCAAGGCAATGCTCCCGCACGAGTTCGAGGACCTCTGCGGGAAGTCGTTCGCGGATCTGGGCGCCGCGCTGGAGGCGCTCGGGTTCCTTCTCGACGTCGAGATGAAGCTCTTCTCGCCCATAGAGGTGCTGAAGAGGCGCCGGGACAAGCCTGCCTTCGTCCACAGGTTCAAGACCATCACGGGCACGTCCGACGACTTCCACGGCGGCAAGGAGAAGCTGGATCTCCCCATGGACTCGGGCGCCATCGTCCTCGTGCGGATCTCGGATCGCCGGCACCTGAGCCTGGACCCCCTGTACGTGGACGAGGCCGCGGCAGGCGACGCGCCCGACGTGTTCTTCTACAACGGCATGCCCAGGGAAGGGTCAGCGGAGTACGCGGCCTGCAACCGCGGCGGCACCTTCGAGTCGGGCAGATCCGCGCGCGGCGCCGAGATCGTCGAGGAGATCCGCCACCTCGGCCTGCTGATGGGCGGTGAGCCGCCGCAAGGGGGGGGCTGACCGTGGCCGGAGACCGGGGCGAGAGGCTCAGCGTGGCCGACCTGTTCGGGGATGAGGCGACCCCGTCCTCGCCGGAGAGGCGGCGCCCCTTCAAGTTCCTGGATCCATTCGAGCCCGAGGACTCCGACATCTTCGTCGGAAGGGACGTGGAGGTGGCGGAGGTGTACGCGCGGCTCTTCCGCTCCCGGCTCCTCCTGGTCTACGGAGAGTCCGGATCGGGAAAGACCTCGCTCATCCGCTGCGGGCTCCGGTCCAGGATCCTTCCCGAGGACGCCCTCTTCCTGAACGTCCGCTCGGCGCGCGATCCCGTGGAGGCGCTGAGGGCCGAGGTCCTGAGGGTGACCCGGTTCGAGGGCGATCCCCCGGAGTCGTCGACCGGGCTCCTCGGTGAAGCGTGGTTCCGGCACGGCAAGACGCTCGTCATCGTCCTCGACCAGTTCGAGGAGTTCTTCATCCTCCTGCCGCCCGCGACCCGCGACAGGTTCGTCGAGGAGCTGCGCGGGTGGCTGGACGCGGGGATCGACCTGCGGATCGTCATCTGCATCAGGGAGGAGTTCCTCGCCAGACTCTCCGGGCTGGAGGCCCGGCTGCCGGGCCTGTACGAGAACAGGTTCTGGGTCAGGCGCATGTCCGGGGAGCAGGCCGCGGAGACGATCGCCGGCCCGTGCAGGCGCTGCGACGTCGGGTGCGAGGAGGCCCTGGCCAGGGATCTCGTCTCCGAGATGACGCGAGGCGGCAAGGGCGTGGAGCTGCCCATGCTGCAGGTCGTGCTCGACACGCTCTACGGGAAGGCGCTGGAGGCCTCGCCCGACGCCCCGGCCCTCACCATGGACCTGTACGAGATGCTCGGGCGGGTCGGCACGATCCTAGGAAGGTTCGTGGACGAGCGGGTGGCCTCGAGCGGCAGGGGCGAGCGGATGCGACAGCTGCTCAAGGCCATGGTGACCGTGGAGGGCACGAAGCGGGTGGGCACCCTGGAGGAGGTT
>CAZGVR010000308.1:0-5423 GCA_964528945.1 uncultured Myxococcales bacterium | reverse complement strand
CTCGGGTGAGCGAATGTTGCGGATGTTGGTGGCGAGCACGCGAATGTGGGAGAGCACCAGCGGCCGCTCGGAGTCGGCGTCGAGATACGTGACGGCGCCGTCGCGGATCACGAGCTCGTTGATCTTAAGGGGGTAGACTTCCTCCAGCGCGTCTTGCCAGCCGCGGTCCTCGAGAGAGGCCCGCCAGCGGGCACCAGGCCCCAGCACTTGGCGATCGGAGGCGCATCCTCCACCACGCCGCTCGCCACCAGGAGGGCCCACATCTCCCTCAACCCCTTCCTTGCCAGATCCGGGCGGCCCCATGCCACGGCGGCGCCGACGTTCGCGAAGGACCCCTTTGGGAACATCCACCCGTAGCCGTGCTTGCAGGTGGGCAGGAAGTGGATGTGGGCGTCGGAGACGGGCTCGAGGAGCTTCACAACTCGCTGCGAGGCGAGCATGAGATCGTTGCGCTTGAGGCCGGCTGCCCTGGCCACACCCGACACCGGGCCGTCGGCGCCTATGACGACGCGCGCGTGCACCGTTCCGCCGATCGCACCGCCGATCACGGCCGACCCGTCCGGCGAGAGCCCGGAGAACGGGCTCTCCATGCCGATCCGGGCCCCGGCGTCCAGCGCAGCCTGCACGAGCGCGGCGTCGAACCGATCGCGGTCCAGGACCACGCCCGGGGCCCGGATCCTGTCCTCGGTCCCGTCCGGGAGGTGGAGCACCAGGTCCTCGGTCTCGCTCACGATCGTGCCGGACACGCCGTCGATCTCCATGAGCAGGATGCGCGGGACGTATTCCCCGCAGCGGACCGGTACCCCGACGGATCTGCGGCGGTCCACGAGGAGCGTGGAGAGGCCGGCGCGGGCGGTCATGGCCGCCGCGCTCGCGCCGGCCGGACCTGCCCCGACGACGAGGACGTCCACGCTCTCGGGGAGACGACCCGTCAAGCAGCCACCCCTCCGGCCCTGCGGCACGCGCCGATCAAGGCCTTCAGGTGGCCGGCATCGAGGTCGGTCCGTCCCTCGTACTCGCCGCGCGCCGCCCACGATGCCTTGCCCAGGTCGAAGCAGCTCTCGCTGCCCAGGACGTCCACGAGGATGCCCGGAACGCCGGCTTCCTCCATCTCGGCCCTGTGCTTCACGTAGAACGCCTCGCAGCAGGATCCCAGGAAGGCCCGGGCTCCGGCATCCCGCATCCTGCCCAGCATGCCCAGCAGGTGATCGAAGCTGGTCACCGTGTGGACCCTCAGGCCTGCGGCCTGGGCAGCGGCGTAGGCCTCGCCCACGGTGCACCTGCCGCACCCGTCGCAGGCGTCCTCCCTCCTGTTCGGGCAATCGACGGGCTTTGCGCAGTAGGGGAGCAGGACATGGGTCGGCACGAGGGATGCCATGCGCGCCAGGGAGAGTCCTACCGGGAACGTGGAGTTGGCCTGGGAGGTGGACATGCCCATGCCCACGATGGCCTTCCGGTCCAGCGCCTCCCCTATAGCCCGCGCGACGTCCTGCGCGGATACCCCGCGGATCGACACGGTCCCGTCCTCGAACGATCTATCGACGATCGAGGACACCTCCTTGACCGGGGCACCCTTGAGGCGAGCCTCGAGATCCGGGATCCCCCGCCTCGGGGAGGCGAAGAAGTCGCCGTCCAGCACGATTGCCTCGATCCTCGTCCGGCCCGGATCCACCTTCACGACCGGCCTGAGCACGCCGCCGCCCGTGGTGAGTAGGCCGCGCACCTCCTCGGAGCCGCGACGCGCCCTGCCCAGGATCCAGGCCTCGGAGGAAAATTCCGGGACCCGGGCCTCGAGCGCAGACAGCTCTCCGGCGGACAGGGTTCCGGGCTCCAGGTCAATACCGAAAACAAGCTCTGCCTTCGAGCGGATGAGAGCCTGGATCTCATGCAGTGCCGGAGGTCTGGGGATCTCGCGTCCGAGCCATGTGACCCTCTCCTTCATGCTCTCGAGCTCGCGCCTGGCGAGCTTCTCTACCGGCACCTTGAGTGCCCTTGCCATGGTCTCCACGTCCAGATCGACCAGCAGCGTTCCCTGGACGAGCAGGGCAGGGCCGTGCTCGGTGCCGCCGGTCCCCGAGATCTTGCGACCGTCGACCTCCACGTCGTTGCGAGGCCTGAACGAGGCCCTCAGCCCGAGGTCGCGCAATGCCATGACCAGGGGCAGGGACATTCGCTCGAACAGGTCCTGGGTCGGCCTGGATGCGCCCAGATCCTCCCATCTGCAGACGACCTCCCAGCCAACCTGCGTGCTGTCCAGCAGGATGGCGCCGCCACCGGTGATCCGTCTTCCGACGTCGATGCCGTGCTCCGCGCACCAGCCGGTCCTGACCTCGTCCTCGACCTGCTGGTATGCCCCGACAAGGACCGCGGGCGGCGAGAACCGCATGAACCGCAGGGTCGGCCGCGAGGTCCCGGCAGCGCAGCGCTCCAGGAGCACCGCGTCGAGCGCCATGTTCTCGGCCGCGGTCCTCGGCCCCGTGTCCAGCAGCCGCCAGGTCAACGCCTGCCGCCTCCGCGCGCTGCCGCGCGCTGCCTCGATGCCTCTGCAAGGGCCACGGCCACGGCGGTCGCGGCGTTGAGCGACTGGCACTTCCGATCGATGGGGATCGAGGCGAGACTGTCGCATCCTTCCCGGGTGAGCCTCCTCAGCCCCGAGTCCTCACCGCCGGCCACGATCACCGTGGGCACGGCCAGATCGACGTCGAACAGCGATGCCGCGGCCCCGCCCTCGAGGCCAACGATGGCGAGCCCGGAATCCCTGGCCGTGGCGATCGCGCGGGCGAGATTCGTGACCATGGCGACCTCGAGGTGCTCGACGACCCCTGCGGATGCCTTGACCGCCGCAGGCGTGACCGACGCCGAGCGATCCCTGTGGATGATCATGCCAGACGCCCCGAAGGCCACGGCGCTGCGGGCGATCGCGCCCAGGTTCCGCGGATCCTGTACCTGGTCGAGCGCGACCAGGAGCGGGGCCACCCCGTCGCCGTGCGTGCCGAGGAGGTCGCCGAGCTGGACGTAGGGGTAGGGTTCGACCGAGGCCGCGACTCCCTGATCCTCCCTGGCCTGGAACCGGCCTGACATCCAGGAAGGGTCCACCACGCGCACCTGTATCCCGGCCCTTGCCGCCAGATCCACGATCCTGTCCCTGGGCGAGCCTTCCCGGCCGCCTCGCACGAGGAAGATCTCGTGGACGCGCCTCCGCCGCGCGCGGATGCACTCCACGACGGGGTTCACGCCGTAGATGAGGTCGGTCCTGTCCTTCAACGCTTCTTCTTCGCGCTCGCCTTCGCCTGCTTCTCGAGGAGGACGGCCTGGGCGGCCGCGAGCCTCGCGATCGGGACCCGGTACGGCGAGCACGAGACGTAGTCGAGCCCGGTGTCGTGGCAGAAGATCACGCTGGAAGGCTCGCCGCCGTGCTCGCCGCAGATCCCGATCTTGATGTTCCTGCGGGCCTTGCGCCCCTTCTCCACGCCCATGCGCACGAGCTGGCCCACGCCCTGCCGGTCGAGCACCTCGAACGGGTCGGCCTTGTAGATCTCGTGCTTGAGGTAGTCGTTCAGGAACGAGCCCGAGTCGTCGCGGCTGATCCCGTAGGTGGTCTGGGTCAGGTCGTTGGTCCCGTAGGAGAAGAACTCGGCCACCTCTGCGATCTCGTCCGCAACCAGCGCCGCGCGAGGCAGCTCGATCATGGTGCCCACGAGGTAGTCCAGCCGCGTCCCGGTCTCCGCGAATACCGCCTCGGCCTCCTCGCGGACCAGGGCGGCCTGCTGCGCGAGCTCGGCCCTGGTGCCGACCAGCGGGATCATGATCTCCGGAAGGACCCTGGCTCCGTCCTTCTTCGCCTGGATGGCCGCCTCGATGATGGCCCGCGCCTGGACGCGCGTGATCTCGGGATAGGAGATCCCCAGGCGGCATCCCCTGTGCCCCAGCATCGGGTTCATCTCCTTGAGCGAGTCGACCCGCTGCCTGAGCTTCTCGAAGCCGACACCCATGTCGCCTGCCAGCTTGCGGATCTCGTCGTCCTCGTGCGGCAGGAACTCGTGCAGCGGCGGATCCAGGGTGCGTATGGTGACCGGCTTGCCGTCCATCTCCTTGAAGATGCCGTGGAAGTCGGCCCGCTGAAGCGGGAGCAGGGCCTCGAGCGCCTCTGCCCGCTGCTCGGAGTCGTCGGCGAGGATCATCCGGCGCATGGCGTCGATCTTGCCCTCTCCGAAGAACATGTGCTCCGTCCGGCACAGCCCTATGCCCTCTGCGCCGAACCTGACCGCCTCCGCGGCCTGGTTCGGCTGATCCGCGTTCGAGCGGACCCGCAGCTTGCGCACCTCGTCGGCCCATTTCATGAGCTCGCGGTACGTCTGGTAGACCGGAGCGTCCTCGGGATCCAGAGTCCTGTCCAGGATGACCTGGAGGACCTCCGATGGCCTGGTCAGGATCACGCCCTCGAAGAGCTCGCCGACGGATCCGTCCAGGCTGATCGGGTCGCCCTCGCGAAGGACCCGTCCTGCCACCGTCAAGGTCCTCCTGTCGTAGTCGATCTCGAGCGCGCCGCACCCGGCCACGCAGACCTTTCCCATCTGCCTGGCAACGAGCGCAGCGTGCGAGGTCATCCCGCCCCTCTGGGTGAGGATGCCCTCGGATGCCTGCATCCCGTGGATGTCCTCGGGGCTGGTCTCGGCCCGCACGAGGACGACCTTGCGTCCTGCCGCCTTCGCGGTCTCGGCGCGCCCCGCCTCGAAGACGATCTCGCCGGTGGCCGCTCCGGGCCCCGCGGGCAACCCCTTGGCCAGGAGCCTGCGATCGTCGAGCGCCTTCCTCTTGTCGGCAGGATCGAAGATCGGGCGCAGGAACTGGTTGAGCTGCATGGGATCGACCCTCATCAGGGCCTCTTCCCTCGTGATCAGCTTCTCGCGGACCATGTCCACCGCGATGCGGATGGCGGCGAACCCGGTGCGCTTGCCGTTGCGGGTCTGCAGCATCCAGAGCCGACCGTCCTCGATCGTGAACTCGATGTCCTGCATGTCCCGGTAATGCTTCTCGAGGGCCTTGTAGTTCTGGACGAGCTTGCGGTAGCTCCCGGGCATGAGGGTCTCGAGGCTGCGGTCGCCGCCCGTGGCTGCGTCCCGGTTGTACGGTGTGCGGATGCCCGCGACCACGTCCTCGCCCTGGGCGTTGGGCAACCACTCGCCGAAGAACTTCTTCTCGCCGGTCGCCGGGTCGCGCGTGAAGGCGACCCCGGTGGCGCTCGTCTCGCCCATGTTGCCGAACACCATGGACTGCACGTTGACCGCCGTGCCCCAGTCGGCCGGGATCTTGTTCAGCTTGCGGTACGTGATGGCGCGGGCGTTGTTCCAGCTCCGGAACACCGCGCCGATCGCGCCCCACAGCTGATCCATGGGGGCCTCGGGGAAGGGCTTGCCCAGCCG
>CAZGVR010000307.1:0-5453 GCA_964528945.1 uncultured Myxococcales bacterium | reverse complement strand
GATGCGTATGCGTCACCGCACCGCACGGCGCGCGCGGCCGCTTCATCCTCCTGCGCAGCGATCCGAAGATCACCTCCGCGAAGATCCTGGCGATGGCGGCGAGCACGTCCGCGCGGAAGGCCGCCAAACGCCTGATCTCGAAAGGCAGGGAGAGGACCCACTGCCTCACAGGGACGGCCGGGAGAACGCGATCCACCAGGTGAGCTGCCGTGTTGGACATGCGACGGGAGGCGCAGGAAGGACAGATCCCGCGGTTCTTGCACGACAGGGCCACGATCGATTGGTCGCCGCATGCGGGGCAGCGAAGCAGCACGAAGCCGTGCGCCGCGATTCCGCAGCGGAGGTACCTGTGGAACTCGTCCACCACGTACCGGGGCAGCGGCCTCTCGTAGGAGAGCCGCGCGTGGTCCACGAACGAGGCGAGATGCTCCCTGACGACCCGGTGAAGCACGGTGTCCCCGGGCCGGCGGGGTTCCCTGGCCGTGATCCGCTTCACGGACCGATCCGGGGGATGCACGCGTCGCGCCCGGCGTCACCGTGGTGCAACCCCGCGATTCGACGCAGGGCCGGGCGGCGCGCCGCCGGCGACCGCCGGCGAGGACGTCGGCCCCCGGGCCGCCGCGTAGGGTGCAGGCGGGCCGCGGGCTTGCACCCGTCGACACTCGCGGAACGCTGTGTTAAGGATCGTCGCGATGGCCAGGCAGAAGCGCAAGAGGGCCGGCTGCTTCACCTACAGCCTCGGCTCGTACCCGGTCCCGGACTTCGAGCAGCCCGAGGGGTACTCGTGCCGGGCCTCCGACGAGGAGGACGGCCCGGACGGGATGTTCGAGTACGAGATCGCCGTCAGCAACGACCGCGTCGTCGAGGCCCTGTCCGCGCTCGCCGGGCTGCTGCCTCCCGAGTCGTACCTGGTGCTCGAGTCCTACCCGCGGTCGTCGAACAGCCGTAGGGTGTACCTCACCGACAGCCTGGTCGATCGCGCCGACTTCGTGGCGGCGATCAGGCGGCACGCGAGGCTCTGGCGCGACGACGGGTTCGTCTCCTTCGGGGCGTTCTCGTACGACCCGCCGGTGGAGGTGTTCCTCAACGAGCACAAGACCATATCGGTCCGCACGTCTGATGCGGACGAGGCCGACCGCCTCCTGGCCGCGATGGGGCTGCCGCGGCTGGACGAGATGGAGCCCTACTACTTCCTCGTGGAGCACATCCACTCGTCGGTGGTGCTCCGGGACGCCGAGGGGGATCCCATCGTCATGAGGGAGAGGGTCGAGGCCGATCTCTTCGATCAGTTCGACTTCTACGACCAGACGCCGTCGGGGCCAGACCCGGATGCGGACGTGGCTGGCGAGGACGAGGAGCAGGTCGAGCTGCCCGCGGTCGAGGATCAGACCGACGAGCCGGCGATCATGCCGTCGTGGCGATGCCACGTCCACGGAAGGCTCGTGGTGGTGCCGGTGGGACGGCCGCGCGACTTCCACCAGACGTTCTGCATCTCCGCGCCGGACGAGGGCCTGGCGGCCGACTGGGTCCGCGAGATCCTGCGCGAGGGGAACGCCCGCGTCGTCCGGGTCGAGGAGGTCTCGCCGATAGATCCCGTGGATCCGGAGGAGTCCCCGGTCCCGCCGCCCGGCCACGTCCGCGAGGGGATCTGGTTCGAGTCAGAGCGCGAATTCCTCGGCGACGTCTCCTGACAGGCATGAAGGACAGGGCCAAGGAGTTCTTCAGCAGGAACCTCGAGGGCCGCTCGATCAGGTCCGGGGAGATCCTCGACCGCATGTCCGTGACGGGCAGCCTGTCGAGCATCAGGCGGAGGTCCGGGGGGGTCCCTCCGTGGCAGGCCGGGGACAGGATCAAGGGGCGCTTCGAGGTGCACCAGGTCCTGGGAGGCCCGGGCAAGAGCGGCATGGGGGTAGTCTACATCGTCATCGACATGGAGTCGGGCAACCCGTTCGCGGTGAAGACCCTGCAGGACTGGTGCTTCAGGGACGAGCGCGCCACCGCGAGGTTCGAGCGAGAGGCCAAGCTCTGGACCGATCTCGAGAAGCACCCCAACATCGTCAGGGCCTTCTTCATAGAGCGCATCAGCTCGCGCCCGTACATCTTCCTCGAATACGTCTCGGGCGCGGACCTGTCGCGCAGGCTCAGGCAGGGCCCCCTCGACGTGAGGAGCGCCCTCAGGTACTCGATCCAGATCTGCCGCGCCATGATCCACGCCCGGGCCAAGATCCCGGGGTTCCTCCACCGCGACATCAAGCCGGCCAACTGCCTCCTCACCTCGGACGACACGCTCAAGCTGACCGACTTCGGCCTGGCCAAGGCGGTCGCCCACCTGGACGAGCCCTTCGAGCCGGAGGGCGAGGTGCAGCGGCCGAACGGGGACGCCGGGACCTTCGTGTCGCAGGCGGGCAGGCGCGCCGGCACGCTGCCCTACATGGCTCCCGAGGCCTTCACCTCGAAGATGGAGATCGACACCCGTTGCGACATCTACTCGCTGGGCATCTCCCTCTACAGGATGCTCGCCGGAAAGCTGCCGTTCGAGGCCAGGCACGTCCGCGACTGGATGTTCCACCACCTCTTCACCAAGCCGCAGGACCTGTGCGAGCTGAACTCGCGCGTGCCCCGGGATCTGAGGGCAGTGGTCTCGAAGTGCCTCGCCAAGAAGCCGGAGGACCGGTACGAGTCCTTCGAGGACCTCGAGTCGGCCCTCGCGCAGATGCTGTGGATCATGTTCGGCGAGAGGCTCCCGTCCATCCCCAAGGGCGACATGGAGGTCTGGGAGCTCTGCAACAAGGGGCTGTCCTACGAGCGGCTGGGCAGGAGCAACGAGGCGCTCGAGTTCTTCGAGGCCGCGCTCAGGCTGAACCCGGCCGACGCCGAGACCCTCTGCAACCAGGGAGTCGCGCTCGACAGCCTCAGCCGCTGGACCGAGGCGCTCGCGTGCTACGACGAGGCCCTCAGGCTGAACCCGCGCCTGGCCGAGGCATGGACGAACCGGGGCATACTGATGGACCGCCTGGAGCGCTACGACGAGGCGCTCAGGTGCTACGACCGCGCGATCGCCGAGAACCCGAGGTACATCGACGCGTGGATGAACCGGGGTGCGACAATGGGCAGCCTGAGCCGGCCGGCAGAGGCGCTCGAGTGCTTCGACAGGGTGCTGGGCATCAGCCCGGAGTACTCCGAGGGCTGGCTCATGAAGGGGGCCGCGCTGCTCGAGACCGGGCACAGCGCCGAGGCCCTCACGAGCTTCGACAGGTCGCTCTCCATAAACCCGGACATGCCCGAGTCGTGGAACGGGAAGGGGACGTCCCTGGCCAGCCTGGGCAGGCTGGACAAGGCCCTCCGCTCGTTCGAGAGGGCGCTCGAGCTCCAGCCCGGGAACCTCGAGTCGCTGCGCGGCAAGGGCATGGTCCTCATCGATCTGGACAAGGCCGGCGAGGCGCTCGCGTGCTTCGACCAGATACTCGCCCAGCAGCCGAACGACCTGGACGCGCTCGGATCCAAGGGCGCGGCCCTGGCCGCGCTCGGGCGCCGCGACGAGGCGCTCGCGTGCTTCGACAGGGTCCTGGAGGCCTGCCCGATCGACGCGGAGACGCTGAGGATCAAGAGCCTCACCCTGTTCGAGTCGGGCAGGCGCGAGGAGGCGCTCGGCGCGATCGAGAGCGCCCTCGATCTGGTGCCCACCAGCGAGGAGGCATGGCGGAGGAAAGCCGTGATCCTCGTGTCCCTCGACAGGCACGAGGCCGCGCTCGAGGCGTGCGAGGAGGCCCTCAGGTTCGCGCCCCAGGATCCGGAGACGTGGATGATCAAGGGCAACGCGGCCACCGGGCTCGCCCGCTACGACGAGGCCCTCCGCTGCTACGACCGCGCCCTGGAGCTCTCCCCGCGCGAGGCCAGGTTCTGGCTCAACCGGGGCATGACCCTGTACGTGATGAAGAGGGACGCGGAGGCGCGCGAGTGCTTCAGGATCTCGCTGGAGATCGACCCGCGGCTCGAGGAGCACGTGAGGCGCGTGGAGAAGGATCTCGGCGATGCCTGAGCCGCGTGGTCAAGGGGCGACCGTGGGGTAGCCGGCAGCGCTCCAGGCGCTCATCCCGCCCGTGACGTCGTGCACGCAGCCGTGCCCGTTCGATGCCAGGAAGGCCGCTGCGGCCGCGCTCCTGCTTCCGGTGGCGCATATGACGAAGAGCGCGTCGGACGCTGGCAGCGCCCCGTGGCTCGCAGTGAGCACGCCGCTCGCCCACGGCATGAGCACCGCGCCCTCGATGGCCCCGAACGACGTCTCGACCGGCTCGCGCACGTCCACGACCGTGAGCACGGCACCGTCCGCGATCAGCCCGTGCAGGTCGCCCACGGTCGCGGACTCCACGGTGCCGGCCACGCTCCCGGCGCACGGATCGAGCGGCGGCGAGTCCTCGGCAGGGACGTCGGTCGCGGCGTCCCCGGTCGTATCCTGCTCCCCGTCCGTGACCGAGGCGTCGTCGGCGTCCGCGTCCGCCGCGTCCTGGGAGTCGTCCTGGCCAGGGTCGGCCGGCAGGTCCTCTTCGACCGTGTCGATCCCGGTGTCCGGGCTCGTGTCCACCTGCGTGTCGGTGGACGCGTCTTCGTCGCTCGAGGGCTTCTTCTCGCAGCCGGCAAGGGAGATCGTGGCCGAGAGGAGCGCGATCAGGAGCAGCCTGGGCAGAATGCTCGCGTTCATGCCGGTGAATCTAGAACCCTTGATGACGGATGTCGATGGGGCTACCGGCTCGCCAGGCAGGCCCTCCGGCCCTTCCCGTCGATGTGCTCTGCTGGTATCATCGCGGCAGGCGATCAGGGGAGGATCGGAGAGCTGTCATGCAGTGGGCGGACGTAGCCGCGAGGATCGAGGCCGGCGAGGACGGTCCTGACGCCCATGAGGCGTGCAATCTTGGCGCCCTTGCGAACTCGCTGGGCGGTCTCGTGATCCTCGGCGTGGCGGACGACGGGACCGTCACCGGCGTGGCCGACGATCCCGCCGCCGTCCAGGAACGGCTCACGTCCTTCCTGCACTCGGGACTCAGCTCTCCGGTCGGCGCGAATCTCGGACGCCACCAGGCCGGGAACGGCTGGGTTCACTGGATCGAGATCCCCTTCCTTCGCGGCCTGGAGCCGGTCCGTCACCACGGCAGGGTCCTGGTCCGGCGCGGGCGAGCCAACGTCGAGCCCTCGCCCACGGAGCTCCAGGAGCTGTACAACAGCTTCGGGTTCGTCCTCACGGAGGAGCAGATCGTCCCGGGTTCGTCGGCCGGCGACATCGACATCGAGGCGTTCAGGAGCTTCCTGGTCCGGCAGGGCCTCGACGTGGTCACGGATCCGCAACCGCTTCCCGAGGACGATCTCCTGACGCGCGGCGTGCTGGGCGGACAGGGAAGCGTCCGCGGTGCGACCCTCTACGGCATCCTGTGCTTCGGAAAGGAGCCCCAGAGGTTCAG
>CAZGVR010000306.1:0-5478 GCA_964528945.1 uncultured Myxococcales bacterium | reverse complement strand
ACGCCGACACGCCCGGCGCGACCGCCACGGTCACGCCCAAGGCGGACGTGGACAAGCCCGGCGCGACCGGCACGGTCGGGCCGAAGTTCACGCCCGTGACCCCTGGCCCGACGGGCAGCGTGGGTGGCGGCAAGAAGCCCGGCACTGTCGCGCCTCCCACGGGAACCGGCGGGAACCCTCCGCCCAAGAAGATCAAGAAGCCGCCGGAGAAGCTCAAGAAGGACATGCCCGGCAAGGCCAAGCCAAAGGCCACCCCTCCCCCCAAGTAGCACCCCGGGTCCCGGCGATCACACCTCCGAGTCGTAGGGAACGACCTCGATTTCCGCTCCGGCGCCGAGCGCCGAGCGCAGCCCTGGCTCGACGCGCCCTGCGGTGCACAGGGCCGAGACCACGATGTTTCCGGGATCGAAGAAGCCCCGGGCAACCGAGGCCACGTCTCCGGGTCCCACGCCTCGAACCGCGTCGCGGTATCCCTCGAAGAAGCCGGGCACGAGGCCCAGCGTTTCCTCCTTGAGCACTAGGTTGACGCGCTGCGCCGGGGTCTCGACCGCGAACAGGAAGTGGTTCGCGAGGTAGTCCCTCGCGAACTCGAGCTCGCCAGGCTCGAGGCCCGCGTCCCTGATGGCGGCCAGCATCTCGATCTCGAGGGCGATGCACGCGACCATGTCCTGGATCGCCGGGAAGGTCCACATGTAGAACGCGTCCCTGTGCCTGGATCTGAGCATCCTCGCGTACGCGCCGTAGCTCCATCCGCGCGAAAGCCTGATCTCCCTGCTCATGCGTGACGAGAACGTGCCGCCGAGCGCCGTGCAGGCCACCACGGCCGGGAAGTGCATGGGATCGCCGGCGGGCAGGCCCAGGTGACCCATGTACACCTGCGACTGGGTCCTCCCGGGCTTGTCGCCCAGGCGCACCCTCACTCCCCGGCAGGCGGCCGGATCGCGGCCTTCGGCTGCCGGCGAGGATCCGTCCGACGCCCTGGCCAGGATCCCCTCGAGCCGCGGCCTGGCCGCGTCCGGGTCGAGGTCGCCTGCCAGCGCGAGCACCATCCGCGATCGCCCGATCACGGACTCCTGCCGGCGGACCACGTCCTCGAGGCCGGCCGCCTGGACCGGGGCAGGCAGGCCTGCCGGCGACCTGCCGTAGGGGTGGTCGCGGAATAGCGCGTCCCTGAAGTGCCTGTAGGCGAGCGACTGATCGTCGTCCCTCACCTTCGCGAGGGACGCCAGGGTCTCGCCGCGCAGCTTGTCCAGGTCCTCGGCGCGGTTCCCGGGATCGCAGAGCACCTCCTCCAGGAGATCGACGAACGGCCCCAGCGAATCCGAGAGCACGTGGCCCGAGAAGGAGACCCGGTGGTGCGCGACCGACACGTCGAGCCTTGCGCCGAGCGACTCGATGGCGGAGTTCAGTTCCTCGCGCGTCCTTCGCGCCGTGCCCATCCTCTGCAGCTGGGCCGCGAGCCGGGTGAGCCCTGCCTCGCCGGGCGGGTCGGTCTCGGACCCGGCCAGGAAGGAGACGTAGACGTGCGCGACCGGCACCGAGCGATCCGGCTCGGCGGCCACCACGACGTGGCCCCACGTGGTCCGCTCCGGTATCATCTTCCCTCCGGCTCGGCCACCACCGCGGTCCTCTGCGCGGTCGCGAGGTGCGCCCTCGCGGCCGCGGCCACGGCCCCCTCGTCCACGGCCTCGATCCCGGCGATGCGCTCTGCGAGGGCGCCGCAGCCGCCTGCCACGCACTCGAAGAACCCGGCCTGGTAGGCCTTGCCGCTCGCGGTCGAGAGGCCCATGTGGAACGCGAGCCTGGCCCTGTTCCTCGCCGACGCGACCTCCGCGGCCGTGGGCCCCTCCCCGGCGATCCGCCGGGCCTCCTCGTCGATCACCTCGATCGCCTCGAAGGGGCTCCGTCCGCGCCTCATGTTCGCGCGGATCTCCAGCAGGCACTGATGCTCGAACGCGCCCGTCCAGGCCGAGACGGACGAGGCCGCCTCGGTCTCGTGGACGAGCCTGCGAACGAGGCGGCCGGTCTCGCCGCCGGCGAGCACCGTGCACAGCACCACGAGCGCCGGGCCCGAAGGGTCGGCGATCCCCGGGACCCTGTATCCCATGGCGAGGCGCGGCGCCGGCATGGCCCTACGGAAGGCCACTCGCCGCTCGAGGTCCTGGGGCGGATCCGCGGGCAGCGGACGTCGCGCAGAGCCCGGGCGCCCGGCCTCGAGGCGGCCGAGCGCCTCGCCAGGCTCGATGGCGCCCGCGACCACCACCATGCAACGGTCGGTCGCGTAGTGGGCCGCGTGGAACTCGCGACAATCGTCGATCGTGATTCCGCGGATGTCCTCCATGGACCCAATTGTCGCGTTCCCGTAGGGGTGCACCCTGAAGGCCGTGCGGTAGAGCGCCTCGTCCATGCTGCCGTCCACGCTGTCCTCGACGCGGTACCTCCGCTCGTTCGCGATCACGCCGATCTCGCGCTCGAGCGCGGCCCGGTCCAGCTCGGGCCCGGCCATCCTCCCCGCCTCGAGCTCGAGCACCCTGCCGAGCGCCTCGGGCGGGAACGTCTCGTGGAAGCACGTGAAGTCGAGCCACGTCGAGGCGTTCGTCTCGGCGCCGAGCCGCTCCAGCTCGCGATCGAAGTCGCCTGCCCCGCTCCCCTTCGTGGCGCCGAACAGGAGGTGCTCCATCATGTGGGCGAGGCCCGTCTTCCCGGGCCGCTCGTCCCGCGATCCCACGCGGTACCACGTCTGGTACGACACGAGCGGCGTGCCCGGATCCGGGACGAGCAGCACGGTGAGCCCGTTCCCGAGCACGTGCCTGTGCGCCTTCCAGCGGCCCAGGATCCCGATTGTCTCGCCCTCTTCCATGCTCATCGCAAGTCCGGAATGCAGGAAAAGTCATTAGATACTACGCTCCATTCCGGTCAAGGCCAGAATGGAGTACGGTACATTCTGGCCAGGTCCAGCAGTATTGAGGTTGATTTCAACTTCAAAGAGGTATAATTTCTATACCCAATATGGACTTCGAGTGGGATCCGGAGAAGAGCAGGATCAACCTGGAGAAGCACGGCATCGGCTTCGATGCCGCGACTGCGATCTGGGAGGATCCCGACAGGGTCGAGATCCCGGCCCGCACCCGGGACGAGCCGAGGATCCTGGTCGTGGGCAAGATAGCCGGAAAACACTGGTCGGCGGTCGTGACCGTGCGAGGCGGGAGGACCAGGATCATCTCGGTGCGCCGATCCCGAAGCGAGGAGATACGAATACATGAAGGCTAGGGAATTCGACAGGCTGTTCGATTCCGGGAAGAGCGTGACCAAGCACCTGGATCTGGGGAAGGCGCGCCGTCCCGGCAACGAGACGCGCCGTGTGAACGTCGATCTCCCCTTGTGGATCGTCGAGTCGCTGGACAGGGAGGCTCGGCGCCTGGGCATCACGCGCCAGTCAGTGATCAAGTTCTGGATCGCGCAGCGGCTGGACGAGGAGCGCCGTACGGATACCGGCCGCACCACCTGACGGTGATGATATCCGGGCGCATGGATCCCGCCTACCAGGGCGTGAGGCCCAGCGGCGTGCCGTCCGGTAGGTAGCGCTGCGCCCAGATGCCGCCCGGCCAGAAGTAGCCGACCTCGTTCCACACGACCACGAAGCGTCCGTCCGGCGCCATTGCCACATCCGGGTTGCGCTGGTCCCCGACGTTGTTCCAGCTTGCTCGGATCTCGCCCGCGGCTCGCCCCGAGTCCGGCCCGAAGAGCCCGACGAACACGCCCATCCCCGACCAATCCTGGTCGTCGCTGCTCCAGGCCGCCGCGAAGATCCCCTCTGCCGAGGCGGCAACTGCCTGCTCCGTCTGGATCCCCGCGTCCCACTCGTTCAATCGGAGCCAGTCGCCCGGGAACCACGAGTCAGGCTCCCCGGCCTGGCCCACGATGCAGAGGTAGTCGCATTCCGGTTGCTGGTCGTCCCAGGCGACGACGATCCCCCCGCCCGGTCGGATCGCCAGGCGAGGCTCCGGAGCGTGGTAGGACGCGGCTTCCGCGATCAGGAAGGGGCCCCGGTCCCACGTCCCTCCCTGGTGGAGCCGCTGCCCCCAGATCTCGCCGGTCGGGTCACCGTACGCCCCCGGCGCCTCCCAGACGATCACGAAGCGTCCGTCCGGAGTCGAGGAGACTTCTGGCGCCTCCCCGTGATGGCCGTTCACGGTCACCGCCGGGCCCAGAGCTGCGCAGGTGGCGTCGAAGGCCATCACCTTGATGAGCCCATCGCTCCATGCGATGAGGAGGCGGCCATCCGGGCCGACGGCGACGTCCGGGTCCTCGACATATGGTCCGTCGCCGATCGGAATCTCGGGACAGATCGGGCTCCCGGAGTCGCCGAACGCCCGTGCCGAGATCCTTGGATCCTCGTTCATCGGCGCGGTTGAGCGCCACGCGGCCACGAATCCTCCCGAGGGCGACATTTCGACATCGACATCGTCCGCGAGCCGTCCGGCCTCGTCCGCGATCGCGAACTCCTCGCCCGCTGGCATGCCGAGGGAGTCGTAGATCCTGGCGCGGAGATCACTCTCGTCCGCGAGATACCAGCCCGTGTTCCACACGACCACGAAACGCCCGTCCGGCGCCATCGCCACGGAGGGGCGCGACAGCCCGACCGGCTCGAGCGTGTCCACCAGGAAGTCCCTCACGCGGCAGCCCATGCAGCCGTCCGTGTCCACCAGGTTCCCGTCGTCGCATTCCTCCCCGGGCTCTGCGATCCCGTTCCCGCACGAGGGCTCGACCCCGGCTGTGGGATCGGACGAGCAGGAACCGGCGAGGAGGGCCGCGGCCGCGAGCGGGAGACGACGATGACGGTGGAGCCCCATGGAACGAAGGATACAGCACGAACCGCCGGGAATCGAACCGCGCCCTGGGTGTTCCCACTCATGGCAATGGCGCCGGCGGCATCCACGGTCAGGATCTTCAGGGTCGCGCTGCCCATCCACCTCGCGATCGTGGCCGCGATCTCGGTGCTGGCCTACACCGGCCGCCTCCCGGTCGGGCTGCTGCGCGTGGACCACCTGGACCTCGCGGGCCACGCCGTGCTCCTCGGCACGCTCGCGCTGCTCCTTGACGGCGCCCTCGCGTTTCGGCCTGCGCCGCTCCTGGGCACGCGTTGGATCGGGATTGGGCCGCTGATCGTGCTGTCCGTGGCAGCGCTGGAGGAGGCGCTGCAGTCGCTCTCGCCTGGCCGCACCGCGAGCGTCTACGATTTCCTCGCAGACGTTGCAGGCGCGGTAGCCATCTGCACGCTCGCGCGCGTCGTCATGTCGATTTCGAAGGCCAGGGGAACCTGATCAGGGGCAGTCGCCCACTCGCAAGAGCACCGGGACCCATGATCCGGAGAACCTCGACGCCACCATGACGAAGCCCGAGGCATTGCCGTCCCAGGGGCTCGCGAGCGGGTGCGGCTCGTTGCAGATCTGGCCGGAGGACCCGAAGAGCGAAGCG
>CAZGVR010000305.1:0-5511 GCA_964528945.1 uncultured Myxococcales bacterium | reverse complement strand
GCCGGCCGGCGAGCGCCGGCCCGACCGCCCCGCGGTCGAGGGGACAGTGCGGGCCGCGTCGGCCGCCGCGTGCGCGGGCAGTGCCGCGCTGCACCTCTGCCCGTCCTCCCACACGCCGCTCCGCCTCATGATGGTGGGCGCCGGCGGCACGGCCCTGGCATGCGCCGCCATCCTCGCGGGCGGAAGGGCGGCGCGCGCCGCGGCCCCGCTCGCCGGGGCGTCGTTCCTCATCATGCTGACCACTCCGGTGGCGTACCAGGGAACGGCCTTCTTCTGGCCCAGGGACACGGTCTTCCAGGTCGCGTCCATCGCCACGTTCTGCTTCCTCGCGGTCTCGGCCCTGTTCGCGCTCCGGGCGCGCGTGGTCCTCGCCGGCGCCATCGCCGCGGGGATCGTGCTCAGGATGCACGGGATCTCGCACCACGAGATCGACGCGGTCCACAGGGACATGCTCCCCCTGGTGCAGTACGCCTGCGACGCGTTCCTCTCGGGCAGGAACCCGTACGCGATCGTGTACTGGGCCAACCACGATCTGCCGCTCACGTACCTGCCCGTGATGTGGCTCACCTACCTGCCGGCGCTGGCCGCGCGGATCGACATCCGATGGACGAGCATCGCCGCCACGATGATCATCGCCCTTGCCATCATGAGGTGGGGCGGCAGGCAAGCCGGGCCCGCCGGGAGGACGTCCCTGCTCGAGCGGCTCGCGCCGTCAGACCCCTCGCCAGGGATCGCGGCCGTCGCGGTCGCGTTCACCATGCAGCCCGAGGTCTTCTGGAACGCCGTCCACGGCGAGCCCATCGTGTACTGGATGTGGGCCGTGCTCTTCCTGGACGCCGTCCTCGCGGACAGGCCATGGCGCTCAGCCGTGCTCCTGGGGTTACTCGTGTCGAGCCGGCACTTCGGGGTCGTCTACGTGCCGTTCGCGGCCACGTGGTTCATCGCGGGCCGGGACGGCTGGCGGATCGGTGTCACGCGCCTGCTCGTCGCCGGCGCCGTGGCATGCGCCATCGTCATCCCGTTCTTCGCCGCCAACCCGGACTCGTTCCTCTACGGCACCGTTGACTGGCTGGTCACGTACGGGCCCAGCCGGCGGACCTGGTGGGACGTCCAGATCGGGTTCCAGCAGTACTTCTACCACGCGGGCAGGGAGGCCGCGCTCAGGTGGGTCCAGGCCGGCTGCCTGGGATCGGCCGCGTTCGCCGCGATCGCCCTTGCGATCCGCGCCGCGCGATCGCGCGCGCCCGAGGAGAGCCGTGACCTCGCGGCATGGCTGCCGCTCGCGCCGGCGTACGCGGGCGTCGTGCTCTTCAACAGCATGATCTGGAAGTCCTTCCTCTTCACGATCCTCTTCATAGTGGCGTTCCTGGGGGCCATGGCGGCGCGCGGCCCGGAGCGGCGCGCTCCGAGGCCCGCGGCGCGGGAGGCCTCGCTGCTCGGGCCGCGCGTGCTCGCCCTCGTGCTCGCGCCTCTCCTCCTGTTCACGGCGTACTCGGCCGTCACCTTCGCCAGCGGCCTTCGCGCGCACGCGCGCAGAGTCGACGTCGCCATGGCCGCCCAGATCGTCGCGGCCCGCGACCTCTGGCGCGGCGACCTGCTGGTAGACTGGTCCGCGATCCAGGCAGGGCACGTGCCCGCGCGATCCCTGTTCGAGGGGCTGCCCTTGCCAGACGAGGTCAAGCGCGTCACGAGGATGAGGTCCGAGGACCTGACCAGGTACGAGAGGATCGTCCTCTTCGACGGGTTCTCGATGTTCGACCCGGATCGGGACTTCCCGGACCTCGTCAGGATCACGAGCCGCAGGATGGGACGATCCCAGGTCCACGTCTTCAGACCGGCGCACGTCATGAAGGACGACGCCTGGAGGCTGTCCGCCCACCCTGAGGCCGCGACCGGCGCCATCTTCATGGGAGACGAGCCACCCAGCTTCCCGGGCAAGCGCGAGGGCGGGAGGTGGACGTTCCCGGGCATGCCGCCCTGGAACTGGGTCGGCCGCTCGACCATCAGGCCCGCAGGACGGCCCGCGAGCATGATCTGGGCCCACCCGTCCGAGGGAAAGACGCTGAGGATCGAGGTCGACCTGCCCGGGTCCGGCCCAGCGATCCTGGTCACGGCGCTCGACGACATCGCGGTGAGGCCCCTCTTCGCCGCCGTCACGGTCAGCGTCGTGGACGGGAGCACGGGAGGCACGATCAGGCGGGTCGTCCACCCCGACCTCGCAGGCAGGTGGTTCTGGGGTCTCGGGAAGCTCGCTGCCGGCAAGCTCGTCATCGAGGTCCGCACGGCCCGCGGCGCCATGCGCCACTTCGCGCTCGACGTCATCCTGGAGACGGAAACATGAGGACTGCCTACGAACGGGAGATCCGCGTTGCGCGAGCCGCGGCCTTGGAGGCCTCCGCCCGCATCATCGACCTGTACGGGCCCGGGCTGGAGGTCAGGTGGAAGGGGGAGAACGACCCGGTCACGGCCGCGGACGAGGCCTCCACCCGTGTGATCCTGGATCACCTGGGCCGCGGGTTCCCGGGCGAGCCCGTGCTGATCGAGGAGAGGACCGACGACCGATCCAGGCTGGGCGCGCCGCGCGTGTGGATCGCGGATCCGCTCGACGGGACCCGCGAGTTCATAGACCGGATCCCGGAGTTCTCGGTAATGATCGGCCTTGCGGAGGGCGGGAGGCCGGTCATGGGGGTCGTGCACGTGCCGCTCTCCGGGGTCACGTTCGCGGGATCGGCGGGCGGGCCTGCAGTGCGGATCGATCCGGACGGCACGGTGACGGAGCTCGCCTGCAAGCCCGTCGCCGAGGTCGCGGACATGCGGCTCGTGGTCAGCAGGTCCCACAGGTCCGAGAAGATCACGCGGGCCATGGAGGTCCTGGGCATCACCCGGGAGGTCAGGAGCGGCTCGGTCGGCGTGAAGATCGCGCGCATGGTCTCGGGCGAGGCGGACCTCTACATCCACCTCGGTCCGGGTATAAAGCTCTGGGACGGGTGCGCGCCCGAAGCAATCCTGCGCGCTGCCGGGGGCTGCTTCACCGATCCGGTAGGAAAAGCGATCGATTACAATTCCGAAAGCATCTCCTGTGATGGTGGGATTCTCGCATCAAGTCTCCGCGATCATTCTGCCATCGCGGACGCCCTGCGTCGTGGCGGTCTGATTTGAAGGGGGTGCGGACACTCGGACTCATACAGTGTCTTCGCCAGACCTCCCACCATCCCGGGCAAAGATGACCCGCCTTCTGCCGATGACCAGCCGTCCATGGAAACAATTGCCCGTCTCGCCACAATCTGGAAACATCTCGAGGACCTCGCTACAAACCAGTTCGAAGCAGACATCGATATGACCGTCGAGCATCCCAGAAGGGCCACATGCGTCGAGTACTTCCGCATGCTCACGGGCGGAACGACAAAACCGCTGCTCGTGGGAGCCATCGACGACGAGGAAGCACGTCATGAACTGGTCCTGAAGTTCAGGCATCCGGATTCGAGAGAAGGCCATTACGGGGGGACATCGCTGGCCTGCGAGCTGATCTGTTCAGTACTGGGCCGGGCCATAGGCCTCACGGTCCCGGACTACTTCATCGTGGATGTGCCTCGCGAGCTCCCGGATTGCATCAACGACGCCAAGCTCCAGGAACTGTTTACACGGAACACAGGTTGCAACTTCGGCAGCCGGTTCCATCATGGCATGTCTCTCTGGGATGGTAGAAGGCTAGAGGGAAGGAGGTCCTTCATCCGGAAACTGGAGGACGTACTCGCCTTCGATGCCACCGTGATCAATGGCGACCGGAAAGCTGACAAGTCGAATCTGCTATGGAGGGGTAAGGAAATCATGCTGATCGACCATTCGCTGGCAATCCCGGTCCACCAGTGGGAACAGGATCTCATCGTATCGTCCCCCCTGTTCCCCGCAGGTGAGATCCGGGAGCACTGTTCATTCAGATCGGTCGCCGGGAAACACCGGCAGTTCATGGACCTGCTCGACGCCTGGCGAGAGCGGATCACTGCAGACGACCTCGCATGCATTCGAGACATGATCCCGGTTGGCTGGGAAACGTCACAAGGCGACTTGTCCCGGATCTTCTCCTTCCTTACAGGAAGAGCAGGACGAATAGACGCGATCTCATCGGATCTCAGGAGGATAGCGGGATGAAGTCATTTCAGTTCGCGCTTGTGAGGTACGTCCACAACCTCCTTTCCGGCGAGTTCGTGAACGTGGGCATCGTCATGTGGATCCCCTCGGAACATCGTGCTCGTCTCAAATTGAACACGGCGACAAGGAGGCTCACCTCGTTCTTCCCCGGCTTCGACCGAAGTGGTTACCAGATGATTCTGAGGGATCTCGAGGGACGCATGACCCAGATGTGCGACAGTAAGGTCAATGCCGAGCAGCTCGATTGCTTCCTGCGACTCGACAGAATCGAGCAGGTGCTTCCGCTGCTCCTTCGCGAGGACTCCTCATGTTTCCAGTGGTCGCAGATAATGTCTGGCATACACGATCATCCGGAGAGGAGATTCGAAGAGCTCTTCGAACATCTCGTACGAATGCACGAGCCGGCAGTGGAACCAAGGGACGATACTAGACGCGACGAGGACAGCATCATTGCGTCCATCGAGTCCAAACTCGAGAAGCGAAAGCTGGGAGGCAAGCTGCGAAAGCACGTGGAGATAAAGGGCAGGCTGCTCGATTACACCTTCGAAGCGGGCTGGCAGAACGGGGTCAGTCAGGTTCTCGAACCCATCTCCTTCGACCTCCAGAACCAGGGCAAGATCCAGGACAAGGCGATCAGGTGGGCCGGCAGGCTCTACAGCCTCTCCAGGGAGAGCGAGCAGTTCCAGTTCACGGCAGTCATCGCTCCACCATCCTCCGGGGATCTGGCAGGTAGCTTCACCTCTGCCAAGGAGATCTTGGCCAGTGCACCCATGGTGAGGAAGATCCTGATGGAGGACGAGTTCGACGACTTCATTCCTGAGATCGAGCGTGATCTGGAAAACAACCGACTACAACGATAGCCATCACGACTCGATGAAGCCCTTGAGCTGCTTGGAGCGCAGGGGGTGGCGGAGCTTGCGGAGCGCCTTGGCCTCGATCTGTCGTATGCGCTCGCGCGTGACCTGGAACTCCTGGCCGACCTCCTCGAGGGTGTGATCCGACTTCACGCCGATGCCGAACCTGAGCCTCAGGACCTTCTCCTCGCGCTGGTTCAGGGTCTTCAGCACCCGCTGGGCCTGCTCCACGAGGCTCATGGAGATGACCGACTCCTGCGGGGAGAGGCACGACTTGTCCTCGATGAAGTCCCCGAGGTGGCTGTCCTCGTCGTCGCCGATCGGCGTCTCGAGGCTGAGCGGCTCCTTCGCGATCTTGAGGACCTTGCGGACCTTGTCGATGGGCATCTCCATCTTCTCGGCGATCTCCTCGGGCGTGGGATCGCGGCCCATCTCCTGGACGAGGTAGCGCGAGGTGCGGATGAGCTTGTTGATGGTCTCGATCATGTGCACGGGGATGCGGATGGTG